>NZ_JARAVO010000207.1:0-17408 GCF_033792805.1 Streptomyces sp. PA03-1a | reverse complement strand
GCCCTCCGCACCGCCGCCGCACCCTCCCCGGCCGCCGCACGCGCCCTCGCACGCCGACCGGGCCCGGCCTCGTACGGCCGCCGCCGCGCTGTGCCTGGTGCTGGGCCTCGGCCTCCTCGGCGGCGCCGGCGCCGGGATGTGGATCAACCACGACCCGGCCGCGCCCACGCCCACGGCGGCGGAGGCGAGCAAGCGCGATTTCGCCCTCGCCCGCGGCCTGTGGCACAGCACGCCCGTCGACACGCTCTTCCCGCCCACCCTGCATGGCAAGGGCCTCGGCCCGGGCGGCGCCGAACGCACCTGGACGCGGATCGGCGTGGCGCCCGCCGGCAACTGCCAGGAGGCCTTCGACCCGCAGCTGGCGAAGGTGCTGCGCCCCGCGGGCTGCGTGAAGCTGCTGCGCGCCACGTACACCGACGCGACGTCGAGCGCCGTGACCACGGTCGGACTGCTCGTCACCAGGGCGGACGCCCCCGCGATGCGCAGCCTGCGCGACCGCTGGTCCGCCGAACGCCTGGGCTCCCGCGTGGATCTGATGCCCCGTCCGGTCGCCTTCCCGGGCACCGTCTCGGCCGGCTTCGGCGACCGCCAGCGCGCCAGCTGGACGGTCATGGTCGCCGCCGACCTCCCCGTCGTCGTGTACGCGGTGAGCGGCTTCGCCGACGACCGCGAGATCGCGACCCCGCAGCCCGCCGCCTCGGCCGTCACCGCGGGCGCCACGGCCGCGCCCGCCCAGGCCGGACTCGGCCACGAGGCCGATGCCCTGGCCGATGCCGTCGACGGCCGGGCCCGTCGTGCCGCACGCTCGCTGACCGCCCCCCCGACGGGAGGTTCCGGATGAGGCGACTGGCCACCGGGATGGCCGCCGCGGCCCTCGCCCTGATGCCCGTCGTCCCGGCCCACGCCGACGCCGTACGCGACGCGGACTGGGCGCTGGACGCACTGCACGCACAGGAGGCCTGGCAGCGGACGAAGGGCGCGGGCGTCACCGTCGCCGTCCTCGACACGGGCGTGGACGGTACCCACCCGGACCTGACCGGGCAGGTCCTCAAGGGCAAGGACATGGTCGGCTTCGGGGCCCGCCGCGGCGACAGCGCCTGGGCCCGGCACGGCACCGGCATGGCCGGGATCATCGCCGGCCACGGCCACGGCCCCGGCGGTTCGGACGGCGTGCTGGGCATCGCCCCGGAGGCCAGGATCCTGCCGGTCCGGGTGATCCTGGAGGACAAGGACCCGCAGCGGAAGAAGGCCCGCACCACGCGCGGCAGCGCCCTCGCCGACGGCATCCGGTGGGCCGCCGACCACGGTGCCGACGTCATCAACCTCTCCCTCGGCGACGACAGCCGCACCGCCCACCCCGAGGCGCAGGAGGACGATGCGATCCAGTACGCCCTCCGCAAGGGCGTGGTCGTCGTCGCCTCCTCGGGGAACGGGGGCGAGCAGGGCAACCGGGCCTCCTACCCCGCGGCGTACCCGGGCGTCATCGCGGTGGCCGCCGTCGACCGCTACGGCTCCCGCGCCGCCTTCTCCACCCGCCGCTGGTACGCGACGGTCGCCGCACCCGGTGTCGACGTCGTGATCGCCGACCCCAACCGCCGCTACTACGAGGGCTGGGGCACCAGCACCGCCTCCGCCTATGTGTCGGGCACCGCCGCACTCGTCCGCTCCGCCTACCCCCGGCTCAGCCCCGCCCAGGTGAAGCGGCTGCTGGAGGAGTCGGCGCGGAACACCCCGGCGGAGGGCCGCGACGACGCCGTCGGGTACGGACTGGTCGACCCCGCGGCGGCGCTGAAGGCGGCGGCGAAGCTCAAGCCCGAGGGCGCCGTGCCGAGCGCCGCCCCCTACGCGCGCAAGTACTTCGGCGCCGGCCCCGACGCGGCGAAGGCGGCCGCGGCCGCCGACGGGGACGCCCTGGGCGACGGCATCGCCGTGGCCTTCGCGATCGCCGGCACCGGACTGGTTGCGGCTGCCGCCCTGTTGTGGCTGCGGCCCCGGCTCACGACGTCCCGGAACGGCGGGCGGCGCGGCTGAACGCGTCCACCGCCGCCCGCGCGGCCCGTTCCACCAGCGTGATGCCCGAGGCCTGGGTCGTACTGCCGCGGGAGACCACGGCGACCAGGTAGGTCCGGCCGCCCGCCCGGACCCGCCCGATGCTGTTGATGTCCCACAGCCCGGTCGTACTCCGTTGCAGCCAGCCGTTCTTGACCTCGAACGAGCCGTCCGCCGCGGTCGGCACGCCCCAGGCCTGCGCGGCCGGGACGCGGCCCATCAGCCGCCGCACGTACGCGCGGGACGTCGCGTCGAGGGCGCCGTCGGTGCCGAACACCCGCTGCAGCAAGGTGAGCTGGTCGGCCGCCGTGGTCTGGGTCAGCCCCCACAGCAGCCCGCTGCCCGCCGTGGTCGAGGTGAGCCCGAGGCGGCGGTTGGCGGCGTCCAGCCCGGGGCCCTGGCCTATCGCCCGCCACAGCGCGGTGGCCGCGGCGTTGTCGCTGTTCTCGATCATCACCTCGGCCCGGGCCTCCTCCTGCGCCGTCAGGTCCCGCCCCGCGTCCTGCGCCTGGAGCAGCAGCGCCGCCAGGATGTCGACCTTGACGATGCTCGCCGTGTCGTACAGCCCGTCCCCGTGCACCGCCCGGGCGCCCGAGGCGGTGTCCAGGACCGCCACGGAGCAGTGCGCCCGCGGGTCCCCCGACACGTCCCGCAGCGCCGTCTCCAGCACCTCGCTCCACACCACCTGGGGCTCCACGCTCGCCTTCACGATCATCACGTTCGCCGCCGCCCCGCCGGTCCCGGCCGCGGTGAGCGCCGCCGTGCGCGGCGGCGACGCCGACCCGTACGTCACCGTGCCGAGCACGGCGCACGCCAGGAAGGCGGTCGCGGTCACACCGCGCACGATGCCGCGCGGGGCGCGGGGGACACGGGCAGTTGCGCCCGCACGGCCGGGACGCCGTGCGGCGGGTTCGTCGGAAGCCATGCCCACGGAAGCTAGGGACCGAAACTGCGCGGTCCGTGAGAGGCGGATGAAGGGGGCGTAAGAAATCTCCGCCCGGCACCCCGGATACCCTCGGGAGGTGGCTCTCAAGAACATCCCCGACCCCGGTTTCTCCGACGACGACGGCACCGCCGACCCCCGGCTCGCGGCGGCGCTCGCCGCATACGACGCCGACCCGTCGGCCGAACCCGAGGTGCTCGCCGCCCTCCCGGGCGCGCGCTTCCTGGTGCCGGTGGTGGCACTGCTCGGGGAGGTCGAGGAGGGTCCCGGGGGGCTGCGCCGCGAGAAGACCAGCGACATGGCGGTGCCCACCATCCAGGCGGCCGACGGGCGCAGGGCGCTGCCGGCCTTCACCTCCACCGAGGCCCTCGCGCGCTGGCGGCCGGACGCGCGGCCGGTGGCCGTGCCGCTGGGCCAGGCGCTGCAGGCGCTGGCGCACGAGATGGCCGACACCCTGCTGATCGACATGGCCGGGCCCGTGCCGTACGCCCTGACCGGTGCCGCGCTGCGTGCCGTCGCCTCGGGCCGCGCGGGCGCGGACCCGCTGGCCGACCCGGCGGTCCGTGCGGCCCTGCGGGCCGCGGTGGGCGCGGCGCCGGAGGTGGTCCGCGCGCACCTGGTCCCCTCCGCCGGTTCCGACGGCACGCTGGGACTGGTCCTGGATCCGGGCACCGACGTGCGTCAGGTCGCCCAACGCGTCTCGACGACGCTCGCGGCGGACGAGGTGCTCCGCGGCGCGCTCGTGCGCGGCATCGAGCTGGCGCTGCTCCCCGCCGACACCAGGCTGCCCGGCGAACCGCTCTTCACGCGCTGACGGCGCCGCCCCACCGGGGGCGACGCCGTCGTGAGCGCGGGGTGCGGGGGGCGGTGCGGGGACTAGCCGTGGACGGGGCCGGTGAACTTCTCGCCCGGGCCCTCGCCCGGCGCGTCGGGGACGACGGACTCCTCGCGGAAGGCGAGCTGCAGCGACTTCAGGCCGTCCCGCAGCGGAGCGGCGTGGTAGGAGCCGATCTCGGTCGCGCCGGCGGTGACCAGGCCGGCCAGCGCGGTGATCAGCTTGCGTGCCTCGTCGAGGTCCTTGTGCCGCTCGCCGTCCTCCGCGAGGCCGAGGTTCACCGCCGCCGCGCTCATCAGGTGCACCGCGACCGTGGTGATCACCTCGACCGCCGGGACGTCCGCGATGTCGCGGGTCAGCGTGTCGAAGTCGGGGCGGTCCGCGGAGGGGGACTCGTGCTGGGGGCTGGCGTCACTCATGCCTCACACGATAGGGCCACGTCGGCCGATTACGGTCTGCGGTCGGACGCTGGTATGCTTGACGATCGACCGGCTGGACACCCCGTGGACGTCATGGAAACGGAGCGTTCCAGCCCACAAGTGGAGGCTCCGATCTCCCACCTTGCCGACTCTTCAAGGGCGGCGGGTCACCGGTCAGGTGCCGTGTCCCCGGATGAGGACAGGGCGCCCGATGCGCCCCGCGGGGAATTCCGCGGCGGTGCTCCCGGTTGTTGGAGCATCCGCCTGTGACCCGTATGGGGCGTTTTTTGACGTCTCCTCACGGGCCGGACCAAGTTTCAGACGTTACGCGGCTGTCAATCCAGTCAGACGCGTGGTGCTACCGAGGAGGCCCCATCAGCGCCGAGCCCCGCATCAACGACCGGATTCGCGTCCCCGAGGTGCGACTCGTCGGTCCCAGTGGCGAGCAGGTCGGCATCGTGCCGCTTGCCAAGGCACTGGAGCTTGCGCAGGAGTACGACCTCGACCTGGTCGAGGTGGCGGCGACCGCACGCCCGCCGGTCTGCAAGCTCATGGACTACGGCAAGTTCAAGTACGAGTCGGCCATGAAGGCCCGTGAAGCGCGCAAGAACCAGGCGCACACGGTCATCAAGGAGATGAAGCTCCGGCCGAAGATCGATCCGCACGACTATGACACCAAGAAGGGTCATGTCGTCCGGTTCCTCAAGCAGGGCGACAAGGTCAAGATCACGATCATGTTCCGCGGTCGTGAGCAGTCGCGCCCGGAACTGGGCTTCCGACTGCTGCAGCGGCTCGCCGACGACGTCCAGGACCTGGGCTTCGTGGAGTCCTCGCCGAAGCAGGACGGCCGCAACATGATCATGGTTCTCGGTCCGCACAAGAAGAAGACCGAGGCGATGGCCGAAGCCCGCGAGGCGCAGGCCGCCCGCAAGGCCGGTCGCCTGCCGAGGGACCCCGATGATCAGGAGCAGGAGTCGGAGGAGGAGCACGTGCAGGACGCTCCCGCCGACGCCAGCTGACGCCGTCTGACGGCGTTCGCCAGGACCCGGAGTTCCGCTCCGGGTAACGCAATGAAGGACTGACGCTCTCCGTCCGCTCCAGGGCGGACGGGAGGGCCAGCGACGAGGAGACTACGGCGCATGCCGAAGAACAAGACCCACAGCGGTGCGAGCAAGCGATTCAAGATCACCGGCTCCGGCAAGGTGATCCGCGAGCGCGCCGGCAAGCGCCACCTGCTTGAGCACAAGCCGTCGACGAAGACCCGTGCCCTCACCGGCACTGTCGTCCTGGCCAAGCCCGACGCCAAGAAGATCAAGAAGCTTCTCGGCAAGTGACGGCACGCCCCCTTCGACCAGGGGGCGCGATGTTGGACCGGGACCCATTCGTTTTCGGGCCGTGTGAGCACCCCCACGGTCCCTTAGAAGGAGTTATCTAGTGGCACGCGTCAAGCGGGCAGTCAACGCCCAGAAGAAGCGCCGGGCGATCCTCGAGCAGGCCAGCGGTTACCGCGGCCAGCGTTCCCGCCTGTACCGCAAGGCGAAGGAGCAGGTCACCCACTCCCTCGTCTACAACTACAACGACCGCAAGAAGCGCAAGGGCGACTTCCGTCAGCTGTGGATCCAGCGCATCAACGCCGCTGCCCGCGCCAACGGCATCACCTACAACCGCTTCATCCAGGGTCTGAAGGCCGCCAACGTCGAGGTCGACCGCAAGATCCTCGCCGAGCTGGCCGTGAACGACGCCAACGCGTTCGCCGCGCTGGTCGAGGTGGCCCAGAAGGCCCTGCCGAGTGACGTCAACGCCCCCAAGGCGGCCTGACCCACGCTCTTCCGGACCCGCAGGCCGTGTGCCTGCGGGTCCGTGCTGTGTCCCGGAGCGCCGCGCCGCGCGTCCGGCCGGACCCGACCGAAGTGAGTGCACCCCCATGCCCGGCCCCGAGCTGACCTCCCTGCGATCCCCCCGCGTCGTCGCCGCGCGGCGGCTGGCCAAGCGCAGCTTCCGCGGCAAGGAGCGGCGCTTCCTCGCCGAGGGTCCGCAGGCCGTGCGCGAGGCCATGGCGCACCTGGTCGAGGTCTACGTCACGCCCGAGGCCGCCGCCCGGCACGAGGGGATCGTCGCCGCGGCCCACGCCGCCCGGGTGCCCGTGTTCACCGCGACCGAGGAGGTCGTCGCGGAGATGTCGGACACCGTCACCCCGCAGGGGATCATCGGCCTGTGCCGCTTCCTGGACACCCCGTTCGAGGAGATCCTGCGCGCCCGGCCCAAGCTCGTCGCCGTCCTGGCCCACGTGCGCGACCCCGGCAACGCCGGCACCGTGCTGCGCTGCGCGGACGCCGCCGGGGCGGAGGCGGTCGTCCTCACCGACGCCTCCGTGGACCTGTACAACCCCAAGGCCGTACGGGCCTCCGTCGGCAGCCTCTTCCATCTTCCGGTCGCCGTCGGCGTCCCCATGGAGACGGTGGTCGACGGCCTGCGCGGGGCGGGCGTCCGGCTGCTCGCCGCCGACGGCGCGGGGGAGCGCGACCTGGACGCCGAACTGGACGAGGCCACGATGGGCGGCCCCACGGCCTGGATCTTCGGCAACGAGGCCTGGGGTCTGCCGGAGGAGACCCGCGCACTCGCGGACGAAGTGGTGCGCGTCCCCATCCACGGCCGCGCCGAGAGCCTCAACCTCGCCACGGCCGCCGCCGTGTGCCTCTACGCCTCCGCCCGCGCGCAGCGTGCTCCCGGAGGGTGCCGCACCGTAACAATGAGCTAGTAGTGTGACGCCCTCGGGGACCGCCTTGGAGAGGGGGTTACGGGGATGGACGTCAGGACGACCGGCGGCACGCCGCCGAGCGCGCTGGAGGGCTGGCCGACTGTCCTGACCGAACTCGGCATCACGCCCGACGAGCTCCCGGACGGCCTCGTCGTCGCCGACGAGCACGGACTCGTCCTCTGCTTCAACGCGGCCGCCGCCCGGATCACCGCGCTCGACCCCGCCGACGTCCTCGGCCGCCCCCTCGAGCAGGCGCTGCCCCTGGAGGACCTGGACGGACGCCGCTGGTGGCAGCTCACCGACCCGTACGCGGGCCTGGCCACCCGCACCGGGCAGCCCGAGCGCAACCTGCTGCTCCCCGGCGGACGCGAGGTGCTGGTCTCCGCCAGGTACGTCCGCGACCACCCCACCGGCCCGGTGCGCCGGCTGGTCGTCGCGCTGCGCGGCACTGAGGCGCGGCGGCGCACCGAGCGCAGCCACGCCGAACTGATCGCCACCGTCGCGCACGAGCTGCGCTCCCCGCTCACATCCGTCAAGGGCTTCACCGCCACCCTGCTGGCGAAGTGGGAACGCTTCACCGAGGACCAGAAGAAGCTCATGCTGGAGACCGTCCACGCCGACGCCAACCGCGTCACCCGGCTGATCGCCGAGCTGCTCGACATCTCCCGCATCGACTCCGGCCGCCTGGAGGTGCGCCGCCAGCCGGTCGACATCGCCGCCGCGGTGCGGCGCCACGTGGACGCCCTCGTCGCCGCAGGACAGCCTGCGGACCGCTTCGCCGTACGGGTGACGGAGTCGCTCCCGTCGCTGTGGGCCGACCCCGACAAGGTCGACCAGATCCTGGGGAACCTGCTGGAAAACGCCGTGCGCCACGGCGAGGGAACTGTCACCATTGACGTAGCACCTTCGTCGTCACCGCGCGAGCGCGGATGGTCCGGAACGGCAGTGACCGTGAGCGACGAGGGCCCCGGCATCCCGGAGGAGTCCATGAACCGCGTCTTCACCCGCTTCTGGCGGGGCAGCAAACGCGGTGGCACGGGCCTGGGCCTCTACATCGTCAAGGGCATCGTCGAGGCCCACGGCGGCACGATCACGGTGGGTCGCGCGCCCGGGAAGGGCGCCCAGTTCCGATTTATCCTGCCCGTCGGGGCGCCGGCCTTCACGGTCTGAGCATCGCGTGGTGATCCACCGGCCCCGACGGGCGTGACCAGCCTTTCCCCGTGGCCCCGATAGACTCGACCCTTGGCATTCAGCGGTCGGGCAAGGCAGGTCGGCCACGCCATCACCCACATCGGAACGGGAAGAAATGTCGGCACCGAACAAGTCGTACGACCCTGTCGAGGTCGAGGCACTGAAACCGGAAGAGATCGAGCGCCGGCGCGACGAGGCGCTCGCCGCGATCGCGGAGGCCGCCGACCTTGACGCGCTGCGCGAGGTCAAGGTCGCGCACACCGGGGACCGCTCGCCGCTCGCCCTGGCCAACCGTGAGATCGGCGCACTGCCGCCGCACGCCAAGGCGGACGCGGGCAAGCGCGTCGGCCAGGCCCGCGGCACGGTCAACCAGGCGCTCAAGGCCCGGCAGGAGGTGCTGGAGAGCGAGCGCGACGAGCGTGTGCTGGTCGAGGAGGCGGTGGACGTCACCCTGCCGTACGACCGTGCCCCGCGCGGCGCCCGGCACCCGCTGACCACGCTCTCCGAGCGCATCGAGGACGTCTTCGTGGCCATGGGATACGAGGTGGCCGAGGGCCCCGAGGTCGAGGCCGAGTGGTTCAACTTCGACGCCCTCAACATCTGGGCGGACCACCCGGCCCGCACCATGCAGGACACGTTCTTCGTCGAGGGCGACAAGCCCGCGGGCTCCGGTCCGGAGGAGAGCGGCGTCGTGCTGCGCACCCACACCTCCCCGGTGCAGATCCGCTCCCTGCTCGACCGCGAGCCGCCGGTCTACGTGATCTGCCCCGGCCGGGTCTACCGCTCCGACGAGCTGGACGCCACCCACACCCCGGTGTTCAACCAGGTCGAGCTGCTCGCCGTCGACGAGGGCCTGACCATGGCCGACCTCAAGGGCACCCTGGACCACATGGTCCAGTCGCTCTTCGGTGAGGACATCACGACCCGGCTCCGCCCGAACTACTTCCCCTTCACCGAGCCGTCCGCCGAGATGGACATGGTCTGCTACGTCTGCCGCGGCGAGTCCGTCGGCAACCCGGACCGTCCCTGCCGCACCTGCGGCAGCGAGGGCTGGATCGAGCTCGGCGGCTGCGGCATGGTCAACCCCCGGGTGCTCACCGCCTGCGGCGTCGACCCGGAGAAGTACAGCGGCTTCGCCTTCGGCTTCGGCATCGAGCGCATGCTGATGTTCCGTCACAACGTCGAGGACATGCGAGACATCGTCGAGGGTGACGTGCGCTTCACCCTTCCGTTCGGGATGGAGATCTGATGCGGGTCCCGCTTTCTTGGCTGCGGGAGTACGTCGACCTGCCCGCCGGCGAGTCCGGCCGCGACGTCCAGGCCAAGCTCATTTCCGCCGGCCTCGAGGTCGAGACCGTCGAGCAGCTCGGCGCCGGGCTCAAGGGCCCGCTGGTCGTCGGCAAGGTGCTCACCATCGAGGAGCTGAGCGGCTTCAAGAAGCCGATCCGCTTCTGCACCGTCGACGTCGGCACCGCGAACGGCACCGGCGAGCCGCAGGAGATCGTCTGCGGCGCGAGCAACTTCGCCGTCGGCGACAAGGTCGTCGTCATCCTGCCCGGTGGCGTGCTGCCCGGTAACTTCGAGATCTCCGCGCGCAAGACCTACGGCCGCAACTCGCACGGCATGATCTGCTCCGCCCGCGAGCTCGGCATGGGCGACGACCACGACGGCATCATCGTGCTGCCGCCGGAGCACGAGGCCGGCACCAACGCCATAGAGCTCCTGGAGCTCGTCGACGAGGTGCTGGACATCGCGGTCACCCCGGACCGCGGCTACTGCCTGTCCATGCGCGGCGTCGCCCGCGAGGCCGCCATCGCCTACGGTCTGCCGCTGCGCGACCCGGCGCTGCTCGACGTGCCCGGCCCGAACTCCTACGGCTACGAGGTGCGGGTCGCCGACCCGGTCGGCTGCGACCGCTTCACCGCGCGCACCGTCACCGGGCTCGACCCGGAGGCCGGCTCGCCGATCTGGCTGCAGCGCAGGCTGCAGAAGGCCGGCATGCGCCCGATCTCGCTCGCCGTGGACGTCACCAACTACGTGATGCTGGAGCTGGGCCAGCCCCTGCACGCCTACGACCGGCACCGCATCGAGGGCGCCATCGGCGTCCGCCGGGCCCAGCCGGGTGAGAAGCTGACCACGCTCGACGGCCAGGTCCGCGTCCTGGACGCCGAGGACCTGGTGATCACCGACAACCGCGGGCCGATCGGCCTGGCCGGGGTCATGGGCGGCGCCAACACCGAGATCGACGACACCGGCGCCTCGACGACCGACGTCGTCATCGAGGCGGCGCACTTCGACCCGGTCGCCATCGCCCGCACCGCGCGCCGCCACAAGCTGTCCTCCGAGGCGTCCAAGCGCTTCGAGCGCGGCGTGGACCCGCAGGCCGCGGCCGCCGCCGCGCAGCGCACCGTCGACCTGCTGGTACTGCTCGCGGGCGGCACCGCCGAGGCGGGCGTCACCGAGGTCATCGCGCCCTCGGCGCCGCACACCCTCACCATCCCCGCCGACCACCCGGACAAGGTGGCGGGCATGGCGTACGGCCGCGAGACCGTGGTGCGCCGGCTGCAGCAGGTCGGCTGCGACGTCTACGGTGCCGACGAGCTGATCGTCACCGTGCCGTCGTGGCGGCCCGACCTGCGCGACCCCAACGACCTCGCCGAGGAGGTCATCCGGCTGGAGGGCTACGAGAACCTGCCCTCCACCCTGCCGAACCTGCCCTCCGGCCGCGGTCTGACCGAGTCGCAGAAGCTGCGCCGCCGGGTCGGCCGTGCGCTCGCCGGGGCCGGCTACGTCGAGGTGCAGAACTACCCGTTCCTCGGCGAGGCCGTCTTCGACCAGCTCGGTCTCGACGCGGACGACCCGCGCCGCATCACCGTCAAGCTGGCCAACCCGCTGTCGGACGAGGAGCCCGCGCTCCGCACGTCCATGCTTCCCGGCCTGCTCGGCGCGCTGCGCCGCAACGTCGGGCGCGGCGCGCACGACCTCGCGCTCTTCGAGACCGGACTGGTCTTCCGCCCCAGCGGTGAGGAGCCCGCGCCGCCGCGGCTGCCGGTCGACCGGCGCCCGACCGACGCCGAGATCGCCGCCCTGGACGCCGCCCTGCCGCGGCAGCCGCGGCGCGTCGCCGTCGTCCTGGCCGGAGCCCGTGAGCAGGCCGGCTGGTGGGGCGCGGGCCGTCCCGCGGGGTCGGCCGACGCGATCGAGGCGGGCCGGATCGTCGCCCGCGAGGCCGGGGTCGAGCTGATTGTCCGCCAGGACCAGCAGGCACCCTTCCACCCCGGCCGCTGTGCCGCGCTCCTCGCGGTCGTCGACGGCGAGGAGGTGCTGGTCGGCAACGCCGGCGAGCTGCACCCCCGGGTGATCAAGGCGCTGCACCTGCCGGAGCGCACCTCCGCCATGGAGCTCGACCTCGACCGCCTTGAGCGGGCCGCCGGCGGCCCGGTCGTCGCGCCCCGTGTGTCCACCTTCCCGGTGGCCACCCAGGACGTCGCCCTGGTCGTGGACGCCTCCGTCCCGGCCGCCGAGGTGGAGGGCGCCCTGCGCTCCGGCGCCGGCGAACTGCTCGAATCGCTGCGGCTGTTCGACATCTTCACCGGTGAGCAGATCGGCGCGGGCAAGAAGTCGCTGGCCTACAGCCTGCGCTTCCGCGCCCCGGACCGTACGCTCACCGCGGAGGAGGCCTCCGCGGCCCGTGACGCCGCCGTCGCCGCTGCGGCGGAGAGCACGGGAGCGGCCCTGCGCGGCGCCTGAGGCGCACGCATGCGGGTCCCTGTGGGGCGCCCCCGGTCCGCCGGGTGCGCCCCACCGGCGTTCCTGCCGGTCACGTAGCCCGATCGGGTGAAATGGCTCCACTGGGTATCCGGTTCGTCGCGCCGAGTCGCCACAATCGATCGCGAACCAGGGCCCACTCGACGCGGGGGCTGTGTCGTCGCCGACCGCGTCAACGGCTTCAGGGGGAGCCCCGAGGCATGATCCGACCCAGGGCAGTGGGCCGCCCGACCGGCCACAGGGTGCGGGGGCTGGCGCTCCTGTCGCTGCCGGGGCTGTGGGTGGCCGCGGTACTGGGCCTGGTCTACGCGGTGCCCGGGGGAGTCCAGTGGGTGCCCGCCGTGGTCGCGGCCCCCGTGATCGCCTGCGCCGGGACGGGACGCCGCCGCTGCGTCCTGGCCAGCGGCGCGCTCGCCGTGGCGGCCGTCGCGGTGCCGGACACCGGGCAACGGCTCGGCACCGAGGTCGCCGTCCTCGCCGTCCTCGCCGTCTGCTTCCTGCTCGTCGACCGTAGGGCCCGGCTCGCCGCCGAGCTCGACCGCACCCGGGAGATCGCCCTCTCGGCCCAGCAGGTGCTGCTGCCCCCGCTGCCGCAGCACGTCGACGGCCTCGCGGTGGCCGGCGACCACCTCTCGGCCAGCCGCGGCGCCCGCGTCGGCGGCGACCTGTACGAGGTGCTCGCCACGCCCCACGGGGTGCGCGCGGTCATCGGCGACGTGCGCGGTCACGGTCTCGAGGCCATCGGCACCGTCGCCGCGCTGCTGGGCAGTTTCCGGGAGGCCGCGCACGACGAGCCTGAGCTCGCCGGCGTGCTCCGGCGCCTGGACCGGGCGCTCCACCGGCACCTGCGGGGGCGTTCGCACGCCGCCGAGGAGTTCGTGACCCTGATGCTGCTCGAACTGGGCGAGGACTGCGACGTCCAGGTCATCAACTGCGGCCATCCGCAGCCGTACCTGCTCCGCCCCGGCCGCCCCGGCCACTTGCGCGCCCACCCGCTGGAGGCCGGCGAACCGTTCCCGCCGCTCGGCCTGTTCGACCCCGGTCCCGGTACGAAGGCCGTCCCGTGCGGTGAACTCCTGCCCGGCCAGGCGCTGTTCCTGCACACCGACGGCGTGATGGACGCCCGGGACGCCGCCGGGGAGTTCTTCCCCCTGGTGCCGGCCCTGGAGGGGGCCGCCCAGGCGGCCGCCCGCGGCGGCGCGTTGTGCGCGCGGTCCCTGGTCGACGGGGTGCGGGCATCGTTCCTGCGGCACACGCGGGGGCGGCTCACCGACGACATGGCGCTGCTCGTGCTCCACCGGGACGCCTCCAGGGTGCCCGCCCAGACGGGCGCCGCCCCCACCGCAACCGGGGTTCCCGGAGTGCCGCGCCCTTGATCCGGCCCATTCCTTGGTAAACCTGGGTCGATCCCCGAGCGAAACGCCCATTGCTCGTATACCGGCCAGAACGAGGAGAGGGGCAGGCATGGCAACCTCCACCGTCACCGGAGCCGAACTGTCCACGCCCACGGGAGAACTGATCGCCGTGGTCGGCCCGCCCGGGCCGCAGCGCTCGGCCCTGCAGCTCGCCCTCAACAGCGCACCCTGGAGCCGGGGTCCGTCCGTCACGACGACCGTCATCAGCCGCGGCGCGTGGAGCGAGCTGCGGCGCGTGGCGGCCGCGGGGATCACGGTCGTCGCGGCGTGCGACAGCGCGGTGGCCGCGGATGCGGGGGCGCACCGCGTGGTGCTGCTGCCTCATCCCGATGGGGTTGCCTGACCCCGTGTCGCCCCGCCCGGGCCGTTTGCGCCCCGGGGTGCCCCTTGCGGCCTGTTGTCGTGTGCGGGTTGTTTGCGCCTGCGGCGGGCGCAGTGGAGCCGCACACAACAACCGGCCGCAAGGGGCGACACGGGGCAACCCGGAGGGCGACGTGACTGCGGCCATTGACAAGGCAGTTGAGCAAACGTTGTCATGAGCATATGCCGTCCCTGATCGGGCGTCGGGAGATCCTCGACCATGCCCGGACACAGCTGACCGCCGGTCCGGGTGTACTGCTCCACGGAGCGGCCGGGATCGGCAAGTCCGCCCTGCTCGCGGCGCTGACCGACGAGGTCCCGCCGGGAGGCTCCGTGCTGCGGGCGGTGCCCGTCGAGGAGGACGCCAAGCTGCCCTTCGTGGCGCTGATGGACCTCTTCGCCCGCGTGCCGGAGGAGTACGTCGACGGGCTGACCGCGGGGCCACGGGCCGCGCTGCGGGCGGCGCTGCTGCGGGGGCACGAGCCGGTCGCGACGCAGAGCCGGCTGGCGGTGCGCGACGCGGCCGTCGAGCTGCTGCGGGCGCTCGCGGCGGCCGGCCCCGTGCTGATCGTCGTCGACGACCTGCAGTGGCTCGACGTGCCCAGCGCGGAGGTCCTGTCGCTCGCGCTGCGACGGCTCCCGCCGGGCGAGGGCGTGCGCTTCCTGGCCGCCGAGCGGGTCGTGGAGGGCGAGGAGCCGCCCGGGTTGCGGTGCTGCCCGCCGGGCACCACGGCGCTGCTCGTCCCTCCGCTGTCCGACGGCGACGTGGCGGAGCTGCTGCTGGACGACACCGGGGCGGAGCTGCCCGAACGCGCCGTGCGGGCCGTCCAGGACACGGCCGCGGGCAATCCGCTGTACGCCCTCGAACTCGGCCGCGCCCTGCTGCGGGACGGTACGCCCTTCGAGGCCGGGGAGGTGCTGTCCGTACCGCCGCGGCTGCGCGACCTGCTGCTGGACCGGGTGCGGCTGCTGCCCGCCTCCGCCCGGCAGACGCTGCTGGTCGCCAGCGCCGCGGCCCGCCCCACGCTGCCGCTGCTCGGTGCCGCGGGGATCCCGGACCCGGAGGGCGACCTGGGCACCGCCGAGAGCCTGGGGGTCGCCGCGGCCGACGCCGAAGGAACGATTCGCTTCCAGCACCCGCTGATCCGGGCCGCCGTGTACACCGACGCCCCCGAGCACGGCCGGCGCACCGCGCACAAGCTGCTGTCCCGCGTGGTCCCCGAGCCCGTGGAACAGGCGCGGCACCTGGCCCTGGCCCACCCGCACGCCGACGAGGCCACCGCGGCCACGCTCACCGCCGCCGCCGGGTCCGCGCGCCGCCGCGGCGCCCCCGCCACCGCCGCGGAACTGGCCGCCCTGGCGGTGCGCCGTACCCCCGAGGACCGCCCGGCCGAGCGCGCCGACCGGCTGCTGGCCGCGGCCGAGTACGCCAGCGACGCCGGGCTGCGGGGGGACGCCGACCGGGCCGCGGAGACCGTGCTCGCCGAGGCCGCATCCGCCCGGCAGCGGGTACTGGCCCGGCTGATCATGCTCGGCAACGCCGGTCAGGCGCTCGGCGCCGCGGGCCGCCTCATCTCGGACGGCCTGGTGGAGGCCGAGGGGCATCCCGAGCTGGAGGCCCGGCTGCACCACTGGGCCGCCCTGCGGCACCTCATCTGCGGGCGGCCCGCGCAGGCCTCCGCCCACGCCCGCCGGGCCGCCGACATCGCGGTCCAGGCGGGCGCCGTCGACACCCGCGTGGCCGCCCTGGCGTTGCTCGCCCGGCTGCACGCGCTGCACGGCGAGGCGGGGGCCGCCGAGGCAGCGCTGGGCGAGGCGTTCGGCCTCCCGGTGGCGCCCGACGGGCCCGGCGCCCGCGAACTGGTGCGCACCCGCGCGATCCTGGCCGCCGACGCCGACCGCATCACCGAGGCGGAGGGCGAGGTGGCCGGTCTCCTGGGCAGGACCGGCGAGTACGCCTCGGTCGAGGAGACCGCCGCCACGCTGGTGGCGCTGATCCGCATCCAGGTGCGGTCCGGACGCTGCCGCGAGGCCCTGGACAACGTCGCCCGCTGCGCCGTGCTCCCCGTCAGGGCCGGCAGCGACTCACCGCCGGTGCTGTACGCCGCCGCGCTCGCCGAGACCGCCGGGGGGCGCCTGGAGCGCGCGCTGGAGCTCGCCGACCGCACCATCCGGGCCTGCATGACCGACGGGGACCAGCTCTTCCTGCTGCGGGCCCTGGGCGTCCGCGGCCGGGCGCAACTGCTGGCCGGTGGGCGGGAGAACACCGCGGCGGCCGTCGAGACCCTGCGGCAGGTGCGCAGGCTGGGGGAGACGATGGGCATCGCCGACCCGGTGATGCTGCGCTGGTACGGGGACCTGGCCGAGGCGACCGTCATCCTCGGTGACACGGACTCCGCCGCCGAGATCCTGCGCGCGGCGCGCCGCCGCGCCGGGGCCCGGCCCTCCGCCAGCGTGCAGTCCGCCCTGGACCGCGCCGAGGGGCTGCGCGACTGCGTGCTGGGCCGTTCCAAGCGGGGCGTCACCCGCATCCAGGCCGCCGCCGACCGCCTGCGGGGCCGTTCCCTCCCCATCGACCTCGCCCGCACGCTGATCGTGCTGGGTGCCGCCGAGCGCCGTCCGCGGCGGGCGCCGGCGGCCCGGGGCGCCCTGGTCGAGGCCCTGGAGATCAGTTCCGCGGTCGGCGCCGCCCCGGTCGAGGCCCGGGCCAGGGCGGAACTGGCCCGGCTCGACGCGCGGCGGGAGACGACGGCGCGGACGCCGAACTACACGTAGTCGTAGAAGCCGTGGCCGCTCTTGCGGCCCAGCCGGCCCGCGTCGACCATGCGCTGGAGCAGCGGGGGAGCGGCGTACAGCGGCTCCTTGAACTCCTCGTACATCGAGTCGGCGACCGAGGCCACGGTGTCCAGCCCGATCAGGTCGGAGAGCTTGAGCGGGCCCATCGGGTGGGCGCAGCCCATCTCCATGCCGTTGTCGATGTCCTCACGGCTGGCGATGCCGGTCTCGAACATCCGGATCGACGACAGCAGGTACGGGATGAGCAGCGCGTTGACCACGAAGCCCGCGCGGTCCTGGGCCCGGATCGGGTGCTTGCCCAGCACGTCGGTGACGAGCTTCTCGGCGCGCACCAGCGTCTGGCCGTCGGTGGTGAGGGCGGGGATCAGCTCGACGAGCTTCTGCACCGGCGCCGGGTTGAAGAAGTGGATGCCGAGCACCTGCTCCGGGCGGGAGGTCGCCACGGCGAGCTTCACCAGCGGGATGGAGGAGGTGTTCGAGGCCAGGATCGCGTCGCGGCGGGTCACCACCTGGTCGAGCACCTGGAAGATCTCGGTCTTGACCTGCTCGTTCTCGACGACGGCCTCGATGACGAGGTCGCGGTCGGCGAAGTCGCCCAGGTCGGTGGTGAAGGAGAGGCGCTCGAGCGCGGCGTCGCGCTCCTCCTCGGTGATCTTGCCGCGTTCCGCAGCCTTCTGCAGCGAGCTCGTCAGCCGCGTCCGGCCCAGCTCCAGGGCCTCGCCGGTGGTCTCCGCCACCCGGACCTCCAGTCCGGCCCGGGCGCACACCTCGGCGATACCCGCGCCCATCTGGCCACAGCCCACCACACCGACATAACGGATGTCGTCGTTCAACGCCCAGCCTCTCCCTGATCGCGAGATGGAGACCCGGACCG
>NZ_JARAVO010000206.1:0-17551 GCF_033792805.1 Streptomyces sp. PA03-1a | reverse complement strand
CTTCGGCCCCGCCCCTGCTCCACTCGTGGACCCCGCCTCCGGGCCGGCGTCCGGGGCGAGGACACTGGGGCGGTATGACGCACTGGTACGAGCGACGCGACGTCGAGGACGGAATCGTCCGCATCAGCGAGCCGCACGCCCACGAGATCGTGAAGGCCAACGTGTGGTGGCTGCACGGCTCCGAACGCGACCTCGTGGTGGACGCCGGTCTCGGGGTGGTGCCCCTGCGCCGGGAGGTCCCGGACGTCTTCGCGAGGGAGCCGCTGCTGCTCCTCACCCACGCACACCTCGACCACGTCGGCGGCGCCCACGAGTTCACCGAGCGCGTCGCCCACACCGCGGACGCCGTGGCTCTGGCGCGCGGCGTGCCGGCGAGCCTGTACGGGCCCGAACTCGCCGAACGGCTCGGCACCGAGGACGTGGGCGCGTCCTTCCCGGACCTCCTCCTCGACGCCCTGCCCGGCCCCGGGTACGACCCCGGCAGCTACGGCATCGGCCCGGTGACCCTCACCCGCACCCTGAGCGGGGACGAGCGGATCGACCTCGGCGACCGAACCCTCACCGTCCTCCACCTCCCGGGGCACACGCCGGGCTCCGTCGCCCTCCTCGAGGAGCGCACGGGGGCGCTGTACTCCGGCGATGCCGTCTACGACGGCTACCTCGTCGACGACCTGCCCGAGTCCGACGTGACGGCCTACCGGCGCACCGCGGCCTTCCTCGCCGACCTGGACGTCTCCGTCGTCCACCCCGGCCACGGGCGGAGCTTCGGCCGTGACCGGCTGCGCGAGGTGGCGGAGCGCTACCTGCGCCGCAGCGCTCCCGCGGACCGCTCCTGACCGTGCTCCGCCGGGGTCAGCGGGCCGCGGGTACGGGTGGGGGCCTCAGGCCAGCCGCAGGGTGACGTAGGCGATGGTGTCCCCGGGCAGCACGTAGCGTTCGACCTCGACGAAGCCCCGCGCCTCCGCGAAACGCAGCCCCTCGGTGTTGGACGCCAGGACGACCGTCTCGACCGCCGCCGCGCCCAACTCGCGCGCCCGGTCGATCCCCCGGGTGTAGAGCCGCATGCCGAAGCCCTGCCCCCGGTGGTCGGGCAGCACCCGGGCGATGACCGTGGCCGTGGCCTCCTCGCCGGTGGGCGGCCGCACGGTCGTGCAGCCCACGACGGCGTCACCGAGGTAGGCGACCTCCAGGTGGTTGCGCTGCGATCGCTCGCGCACGTCGTCGAGGGAGAGCGGGCCGGTGGGGATGATCGTGTTGTGGACGAACCGCCAGTCCTCGAGCATGGCGTCGCCATGGGGCCGTTCGATGCGAAGGGTCGACATCGCAGCAGGAAACCGGTGGACGGCGAGCGGCGTCAACCGCATTTGCCGGATGCCGGACGGCCTGCGACGCGTCGCGCGGCGCGGTGGGGGAGCGCAGCGGTTAGCGTGGGCCGGGATCCGGAGGAGAGCCCTGGTGCAGACCACCCTTGCCGTGTTGTTCGCGCTGCTCGCGGCCGTCAGCAACGCCCTGGCCACCGTGCTCCAGCGCTACGCGGCCCGCACGGTCCCGCTCTCGGTGGGGCTGCGTCCGGCCCTCATGGGCGAACTGCTGCGCAAGCCCGTGTGGCTCGCCGGATTCGGCGCGGTGATCGCGGCGGCCGCGTTCCAGGCCCTGGCCCTGCTCAACGGCGCGCTCTCGCTCGTCCAGCCGCTGTTCGTCCTGGAGTTGCCCTTCGCCCTGTTCATCGGCGGCCTGGTGCTGCGCCGCCGGCTTCCGCCGCGTGGCTGGGCCGCCGTCGCCGCCATGGTGGTGGGGCTGGGCGTGGGGTTGTGGGCCGCGTCACCGAGCGGCGGGGTCGACCGGCCGCGCACCGGCCTGTGGGCGATGGCGGTGCCGAGTTGTGCCGCCGCCGTCCTGGTGCTGGTCGGCACCGCCGTCCGGCGTCCCGAGGGCCGGGTGCGCGCCGCCTGCTTCGGCCTGTCGGCGGCCATCTGCTACGCGCTGACCGCCGGGCTCCTGAAGGACGCCACGCAGGTGTGGGCCACCGACGGTGCGGCCGCCTTCTTCACCGCGTGGCAGACCTACGGCTTCGCGCTCGTCGGGGTCGCGGCCGTCTTCCTCCTGGAGAACGCCATGCAGTCCGGTCCCCTGGTGGCCTCCCAGCCCGCGCTGACGCTGGGGGACGCGACCGTGAGCCTCGCGCTGGGCGTGACGGTGTTCGAGGAGCGCCTGCGGGGAGGCTGGTGGCTCCTGCCCATGCTGCTGGGCGCGCTGCTCGTGGTGGCGGGCGCGTTCGTCCTGGTCCGGGTCCCGCTCGTCCGCACGCTGGTGGCGCCGGACGCACCCCGCTGAGCGGCACCCGGCGGGCGTCCGCGGTCCCGCCCCGCCGCGCGTTCAGTCGAAGCCGAGATCCCGCAGATTGGTCTTCGCCAGCTCCACGATCTCGTCCGCCCGCCCGGACAGGATCGTTCGGGTCGCGAAGAGGGTGAACCCCTTGAGCTGGCCGTAGGTGATCTTCGGGGGCAGCGACAGCTCGTGGCGCGCGGTACGGGCGTCGACCAGCGCGGGGCCGTCGTGGTCGAGCGCGGCCGAGAGCGCCTCGGCGAGCTGGCCCGGCTGTTCGGCCCTGGCGCCGAACAGCCCCGCCGCCCGGGCGACCCCGGCGTAGTCCGCCTCGCCCAGGTCGGTGCCGAAGTTGACGATGCCCGCGGCCTTCATCTCCAGCTCCACGAAGGAGAGCGCGGTGTTGTTGAAGACCACGATCTTGACGGGCAGGTTCAGCTGACGGAGTGTGAGCAGCTCCCCGAGGAGCATGCTCAGGCCGCCGTCTCCGCACAGGGCCACGACCTGGCGTCCCGGATGGGAGGCCTGGACGCCGATGGCGTGCGGCAGGGCGTTGGCCATCGTGCCGTGGTTGAACGAGCCGATGAGCCGCCGGTGGCCGTTCATCGTCAGGTAGCGGGCTGCCCACACCGTGGGGGTGCCGACGTCGGCGGTGAAGACGGCGTCCGGGGTCGTGAGCTTGTCGACGGTGGCGGCGACGTGCTGGGGGTGCATGGGGGAGTCCGAAGGACCGGCCGCCGCGAGGTGGTCCAGCCGGCCGCGCACCTTCCGGTAGTGGCCGGTCATCCGGTCGGCGAAGGACCGGTCGGCCCGGGGACGGAGCAGCGGGAGCAGCGCGGCGGCGGTGTCCTTGACGGTGCCGACCAGCGGCACGTCGACGTCGGTGCGCCGCCCGATGTGCTCGCCGCGGACGTCGACCTGGACGACCGGCACGTCGGGGCCCGGGTAGAACTGGCGGTACGGGAAGTCGGTGCCGAGCATCAGCAGCGCGTCGCAGTGCTCCATCGCCCGGTAGCCGGAGCTGTAGCCGATCAGGCCGGTCAGACCCACGTCGTACGGGTTGTCGTGCTCCAGGAACTCCTTGCCGCGCAGCGCGTGCACCGTCGGCGCCTTCAGCGCGTCGGCCAGGGCCACCGCCTCGTCGTGCGCGTCGTGGCAGCCCGCGCCGCCGAGGATGGTGACCCGTTCCGCCCTGTTGAGGACCTCCGCGGCGCGGGCAAGGGCGGCGTCGTCCGGCCGCACGTGCGAGGAGGTCCCGACCACGGGCCGGGGCGGGACAGGCAGGTCGATGCCGGCCAGGAACAGCTCGCCCGGGATCACCAGCACCGCGACGCCCCTGCGCTCCAGCGCCGAGCGCATCGCGATGCGCAGCAGCCGCGGGACCTGCTCCGGCAGGCTCGCCATCTCGCGGTAGACGCTGCACTCGCGGAACAGTTCCTGCGGATGCGTCTCCTGGAAGTACTCGCCGCCGATCTCGGCCCGCGGGATGTGCGCGGCGATCGCCAGCACCGGCACACGGCTGCGCTGTGCGTCGAACAGCCCGTTGATGAGGTGCAGGTTCCCCGGTCCGCAGCTGCCCGCCGCCACCGCGAGCCGTCCGGTGACCGCGGCCTCGCCCGCCGCGGCGAAGGCCGCGGTCTCCTCGTGCCGCACGTGGGCCCACGCGACGGTCCCGTTGCGGCGCAGGGCGTCGGTGAAGCCGTTCAGCGAGTCCCCCGGCAGGCCGTACACCCGCCGTACACCGGAGGATGCGAGAGCCGCGACCATGACATCTGCGACGGTGGTACCCAAGAGGACTCCCTGGCGGCTCGTCGGAATGGCGCGGTGCCCGCGGCACCCCGGACATTTTGTGACATCCCGTCCGGTCCGCGGGAGCGACACGGCGCTCAGAGGATCTGCAGGGTCTCGCCGGGACGCGGCGCGTGAGGCGTCGGGGCGCCGGGGCGCCGGGGCGTCGGGCGGAGCCTTGTCAGATCCACCCGCGGCGGGTGGCCTCCATGGCGATCTGGAAACGCGTCTGGGCGCCGAAGCGCTGCATGAGCCGGGTGACGTGGCGCTGGACGGTCCGTTCGCTCCAACCCAGGGCGCGGCCGGCCGATTTGTCGGTGGCGCCCGCGGCGAGCAGCGTCAGCAGTTTCGCCTCCTCGGCGGACAGCCCGTCCGGCGCCGGCTCCAGCCTTCCCGGGGAGGCGCCGTTCGCCGGGAGGCGTACCTGAACCGCGCGCTCCCAGACCGCCTCGAAGAGGGCGATCAGCGCGTCGAGCAGGGGGGAGGGGTGGATCAGGTAGGACGCCGTCACCGCGTCGTCGCCGGGGCGCAGCAGGGGGATGATGGCCAGCCGGTCGTCGGAGATGGCCAGCTTCATCGGCAGGCCGGCCGCGACCCGGGCCTGTTCGCCGTGCCGGACGCCGACGGTGACGTCCGCGAGCCAGCCGGGCAGGGCGAGCACGGTGCTGTCGTAGATGACGCGGTAGGCGACGCCGCGCTTGAGCAGTTCGAGCTCGATCGGGTTGGGCTCGGTGTGCTCCTCGACCGACGCGTACGGCGGCCGGTCGAAGCCCCGGACCTGCGTGCGCGTGCTCTGCTGGAGCTGCGCCCAGCGGCGGTTGACGTCGTCCCGCCCCGAGACGACCTCGACCAGCTCGCCGGGGTTCACGAACCGCGTGCCCGCGCGGTACAGGTCCATCAGGCCGGAGACATGGGAGCGCACGTCGTTCAACGCCCGTTCCCTGTCGCGCAGTACGGCTTCCAGGGCGCTGTCCGGTGAGACCGCGGCGTAGGTGACGGGGCGTCCGGTGGAGCGCACGGCGAGGCCGAGGGAGACCAGCGACCGCACGCTGCGCCGCGTCGCGGGAGCGGGCAGCCGGCAGTCGTGGGCCAGGTCTGCGACCGTGGCGTGTACCCGGCGCACGAGGGACTCGTACACCGATTCGTCCTGCCGGCTCAGGCCGATGGATTCGAGCATGGTCCGCGGTCCGCCTTCGTGCTCTCTTCATGTGTCGTACTTCCGTCACCTGACGGGAAGTCGCCCGGCGATCATCTTGTCAGCCCGGTGAACCGGATGTCAGCGTTCCCCGCGGTACGTCGACATTCCGGTTCGAGGACGTGGACACACGTCGCACGAAGGAGCGCCCATGCCGCCGCCCGCCCGCCGCTCGCTCCGACAACGGCGCCACCGCGTCTGGTTGCCGGCCCTCGGGTTGTGCACGCTGCTGCTCACGGCGCTCCCGGCCGCGGCACAGGAGAACGGTCCGGTGGCGCCGGGCCCGGTGAAGGCCGGCCGGGAGAAGATCGACCCCACGCTGCTGCGCAGGATGGACGCCGTCCGGGCACGGGGTGACGGACGCGTCGAGGCGGCCGTGGTGCTGCGCGACCGCGCAGGACTCCCCGGGCAGGCCGCGGACCCGGGCGCGGTGCGGGACGAACTCACCCGCAGCGCACGGTCCGTGCAGTCCCCGGTCGTGGACCTCGTCGAGTCGCGCGGCGACCAGGTGCTCAACACCTTCTGGCTGAAGAACATGGTCCTGGTGAAGGTCACGCCGCAGACCCTCCAGGAGCTCGCCTCCCTCGCCCCGGTCGACCACATCATCCCCAACTTCACCCTCCAGGCGCCCCCTGCCGAGCCGGACAAGGACGCCAAGGCGACCCGCGCGGCGGCCGCCGCGCCGAGCACCTGGGGCCTGACGAAGATCGGCGTCGACAAGGTGCGCGCCGAGCAGGGGCCCACCGGCGAGGGCGTGCGCGTCGCCGTCCTGGACACCGGCGTCGACATCGACCACCCCGACCTCGCCGGGAAGCTCACCACCGACGACGCCAAGGACCCTGCCCACCCCGGCGGCTGGCTGGAGTTCAGCGGGACCGGTGAGCCCGTGGCCTCCCTCCCGCACGACAGCAGCTACCACGGCACCCACGTGGCGGGCACCATCGCGGGCGGCGACGCCTCGGGCACCGCGATCGGCGTCGCACCGGGCGCCGACCTCATGGCCGGACTGATCATCCCCGGCGGCTCGGGCACGCTCGCCCAGGTGATCGCGGGCATGGAGTGGGCGATCGCCCCGTACGACGCCGAGGGCAGGCCCGCAGGCGAACCCGCCGACGTGGTCAGCATGTCGCTCGGGGCCGAGGGCTACGCGGACGAACTGATCGAGCCCACCCGGAACATCTACCGCGCCGGCGTGTTCCCCTCCTTTGCCATCGGCAACCAGTGCGTCAGCGGCTCCGCCAGCCCCGGCAACGTGTACGAGGCCGTGTCCGTCGGGGCCACCGATGACGCCGACGACGTGGCCGACTTCTCCTGCGGCGAGGTCGTCGACCGCAGCGACTGGATCGACGCGCCCGCCGAATGGCCGCAGTCGTACGTGGTGCCTGACGTCTCCGCCCCCGGCGTGGATGTCCTGTCGACCCTCCCGGGTGGCGAGTACGGGCTGCTCAGCGGCACCTCCATGGCCACGCCCCATGTGTCCGGCACGGTCGCGCTGATGCTCCAGGCGCGCCCCGGCCTCACCGTCGACGACGCCCTCGGCATCCTCACCGGCACCTCCTTCTTCGACCAGCGCTACGGCGCGCGCCCCAACCCGCGCTACGGCTGGGGCCGCATCGACGCCTACGCCGCGGTGAAGGAGGCCGCGCTGCGCAGCGGCGTGCGCGGCACGGTCAAGGACACCAGGACCGGCCGTCCGCTGGCCGGAGTCACCGTCGCCCTCACCAGTAGCGGACGCACCGTCACCACCGGCGCCGACGGCCGGTTCGAGCTGCGCCTCGCCGCCGGCCCGCACGAACTGCGGCTCACCCGCTTCGGCTACGTGGCGCAGGAGATCACCGCGCGGGTGCGGACCGACCGGTACACCGACGTCTCCCCGCGGCTCGACCGGACCCGCCGCGGGGTGATCACCGGCCGGGTCACCTTCGGCCCGACGGGCTCCACGGTGCCCGGGGCGACCGTCACCGTCCTCGACGTCCCCGACCCGCTGAAGGCGACGACCGACCGCGAGGGCCGCTACACCATCCGCGACGTCCCCGTCGGCGCCTACGAAGTGTCCGCGAACGCCTCGGGGATCTCCCGCTCCAAGCCCGTACGGGTCGTCGTCCGCGGATCGGGTCCTGCGGCCCGCGCCGCCCTGCAACTGCCCCGGCCGTCCGCGACCGAACGCGTGTCGCTGACCTCCGAGGGCAAGCAGGGCAACCATGAGGCGTGGTGGCCCAAGCTGAGCGCCGACGGCTCCGCGATGGCCTTCGCCAGCCCGGCCTCCAACTTCGCCCCCGGCGACACCAACGGCGAACTCGACGTCTTCGTCACCGACCTGAACACCGGGGAGACCGAGCGCGTGTCGGTCGCCTCCGACGGCGCCCAGGCCGACAGCTTCTCCCTGACGCCCACGCTCAGCGCCGACGCGCGGTGGGTCGGCTTCAACAGCGGCGCCACCAACCTCGTGCCCGGCGACACCAACCAGCAGACCGACAGCTTCGTGCACGACCGCAGGACCGGCACCACCGAGCGCGTGTCCGTCGCCTCCGACGACACCCAGGGCAACGGGCTGTCCTCCGCCCCCGCCCTCAGCGCCGACGGGCGCTACGCGGTGTTCAACAGCGACGCCGACAACCTGGTGCCCGGCGACACCAACAACACCACCGACGTCTTCGTCCGCGACCGGCAGACCGGCACCACCAGCCGGATCTCGCAAGGCGCCGACGGCGGTCCCGGCGACGGCGCCTCCAGGGAGCAGTCGGTCAGCGCCGACGGACGCTACGTCGCCTTCCAGAGCGCCGCGGGCAACCTGGTGCCCGGCGACACCGACGGCGAACTCGACGTCTTCGTCCGCGACCGGCAGACCGGCACCACCACCCTGGTGCCCGGCCCGCGGCCCGGCGAGAACACCGGTCCCGTGATCAGCGCCGACGGCCGGGTCGTCGCCTTCACCAACAACTGGCAGCTCTTCACCCAGGACCTGCGGACCGGCACCTCCGAGCAGGTCTCCGTGAACTCCGCCGAGGCCCCGGCCGACGACTGGGCCTTCGCGCCCGCGCTGAGCGACGACGGCAGCAAGGTCGCCTTCTACAGCTACGCGACCAACCTCGCCACCGTCGACACCAACCGGCAGGTGGACGTCTTCGTCCGCGACCGCACGGCCGGTACGACCGAGCGCGTGTCCACCGGTCTGGAGGGGGCGGAGGCCGACGGCGCGTCCGACCTCCCCTCCCTCAGCGGGGACGGGCGGTACGTGGCGTTCGAGAGCGCCGCGACGAACCTCGTCGCCGACGACACCAACCGCCGGTACGACGTCTTCGTCCACGACCGGGTCGCGGGCCCGGAACCGGTCTTCGCGCTGAGCGGGCTGTCCGTGACCCCGCACGGCGCCCGGGCCGGCAAGGCGGTGCACGTCTCCGCCCGCGTCAAGAACGTCGGCGAGCGGACCGGTGACTACGAGGCCGTGCTCCTGGTCGGGGACGCGGTCGAGCAGCGCAGCACGGTCCGCGTCCGGGCCGGGCACGACGTCCGCGTCGAGTTCACCGTGCGCCGTGGCACGGCCGGTACCTACAGCGTCCGGCTCGGCGCGCTGACGGGGGAGTTCACCGTACGGAAGTGATTCCTGCGAGCGGCCGACACAGGCGGTCCCGCGCCCGGGCTCCCCGGGCGCGGGACCGCCGCGTTCGTCGTCCCCTGTTCGTCGTTCCTCGTTCCTCGTTCCGCATTCCTCGTTCCGGCGGCCGTTCCGTGCCGACGGCGATGACGGCTCAGCAGGGCTGTTTGGCCCAGATGGTCTTGCCCTCCTGGGTGTGGCGGCAGCCCCAGCGCTGGGTGAGCTGGGCGACGATGAACAGTCCGCGGCCGCTCTCGTCGAGGGTGCGGGCCCGCCGCAGGTGCGGCGTGGTGCTGCTGCTGTCGGAGACTTCGCAGGTCAGGCCGTCGTCGTGGCGGATGAGACGGAGCCGGACCGGCGGAAGGGCGTGGCGGATGGCGTTGGTGACGAGTTCGCTGACGATGAGTTCCGTCGTCGGTGTGGCGTCCGGAAGCCCCCAGGCGGCGAGCTTCCCCGCCACGTGCTTGCGCGCGTGGGAGACGGCGGCGGGGTCGGCCGTCAGGTCCCAGGTGGCGACGGCGCAGCTGTCGAAGGTGCGGGTACGGGCGGCGAGGACCGCGGTGCAGGGCCGGTCGGCCTCGGGCAGGGCGCGCAGGACGGAGCGGCACACGGCGTCGAGGGTGGGGCCTTCCTGCCGGACGCTGGTGAGGGTGCGCAGCAGTTCCTCGGTGGCCGGCCCGCCGAGGCGGGTGTCGGTGTGCACCAGCAGGAGACTGCCCGCGGGCAGGTCCAGCTCGGTGGCCTCGGAGGACGGCCGTGCCTTCCCCAGGGGCCGGGACGGCGGGAGCACGACCGTCGTGACCGCGCCGTCGGGAGTGAGGACGACCGGCGCGGGGTGCCCGGCGCCGGCGAGCGAACACCGGCCGGACACCGGGTCGTAGACCGCGTACAGGCAGGCGGCGCTGACGCCCGTGCCCGCGGGGCGCAGCCGGCCGAGCACGTCGTCGAGATGGGTGAGCAACTCGTCCGGCTGGAGGTCGATGTCGGCCAGCGTGCGCACCGCCGCCCGCAGTTCGGCGGCCGCCTCGCCCGCCGCCGACCCGTCCTGGGCGGAGACCGAGCCGGCCACGAGGGCGACCCGGGCGCCGGGCAGCGGGATGGCGTCGAGCCAGTGGGCACTCGGCCCGGAATGGTCGCAGGCGGGCAGGCAGCGGCCGACGACCTCCACCGCCGCCGACCGCGGCAGGGACGTGACCGGAAGGCCGTCGGGGGGCGCCGGGGCGATCTTGTTCCCGTCGTGCGAGGGTTCCGCCGACGCCGTGACGGCGGGTTCCGCGGAGAAGCACGACCCCGCGGCCGCGCACTGCCGGCGCTGCAGCCACAGGCGGACCCGGCACAGGACGAGGCTGAGGGCGAAGGACAGCGCGGCCGCCAGGATGACCACGGTCCGCCCGCCCACCGACACCCCGCGGATCGCGAAGCCGTAGATCACCACGCTGGCGGCGAGCGTGGCGGCGCCGATGACGAAGGTGCGCCTGACGGGCAGCAGGGAGGCTGCCACGAGGGGCACGAACGCCGAGTACTGCGACCATCGGACCAGGCCGCCCGAGGACGCTTCCAGCTGGACCGCGCAGATGGCCCCGAGGTAGCCGAGGAGCAGCAGGGGGCCGATGCCCCACGGGAACCAGAGCGCGGTCATGCTCGCCAGCACCCTGCCGTGACCGGTGCGTCCGTTCGCCCGCACCGTCCGCCCGCCGGTCACGGGGCGGCCTCCGCCGGATGGTGCGACCGCGGGGCGGGCGGGCCCTGGCCGGCGCCCGGCACGGACGGGCGCTGCACCGCCACCATCGCGAGGTCGTCGTCGAGGTGCCGCCCGGTGTGGGCGTCCAGGTCCTCGCCGACGTTCCGCAGCAGTTCGTCCGGCGCCTCCCAGCTCCAGGTGCCGGCCCGTTCGTGGAGCGGGTAGAAGCCGCCCGAGGCGTCCCGGGCCTCGATGGCGCCGTCGGTGTACAGCAGGAGGGTGTCCCCGGCGCCGAACGCGAAGGTGTCGAGGTGGTAGTCGTCCGGGGCGTCGCCCGCCAGCCCGAAGGGCGGTGCGGGCCGGTGCGCCTCCAAGGTGGTGACCCGGCCGCAGTGCCGCACCAGCGGCGGCGGGTGCCCGCAGCTGACGACCCGTACGACGTCGGTGTCGTCGGGGACCTCCACCAGGAGGGCGGTGACGAAGCGCTCACCGGCCTCGGGGTCGGCCTCGGTGAGCTGGGCCAGATGCCTTTCGACACTGAGTTCCAGCGAGGCCGCCAGCCCGGGCAGGGTCGCGTGGTGGTGGGCGGCCTCGCGGAACGCGCAGAGGAGGACGGACGCGTCCTCCACGGCCGGCAGCCCCTTGCCGCGGACGTCGCCGATCAGGAACCTCGTCGTCCCGCCGGTGCGGGCGGCGCCGAACAGGTCCCCGCCCACCAGGGCGTGCGCGGCGGCCGCACGGTAGACGGAGGCGACCCGCAGCGGGCCCATGCGTGGCGGGATCGGCCGCAGCAACACCCGTTGGGCCGCTTCGGAAACCGCCCGCACCTCGTTGAGTTCCCTCAGGTCGCGGTCGTGCAGCGTGCGCGCGGCGATGACGAAGCCGGAGACCGCCAGCAGCGCACCGATGTGGATGGGCAGGACCGACGAGTGCAGCAGCCCGTCGTGGCGGTCGACGACCAGCATCGCGGCGCTGGCGACGAGGGCCACGAACGCGGTGAACCGGGCGCGCGCGAACGCGGCCGTAGAGGTGGGGGCGGCCACCAGCAGCGGGGACAGGTGGATGGCCACGGGGGCGACGGACCCGGCCAGGGTGATCGCCGCGATCAGTCCGGCCGGCAGGGACACCTGGGTGTGGATGCCCGGCTTGGGGACGCGCTCGCCGGCCCGGCCGGCGCGCCTGAGGTGCCTCCCCCGTCCGCCGGCGAGCCGCGCTCCGGATGGGCGGATGCGGGCCCCTGCCTGCCCTGTTGTCGGGACGGGGGAAGAGAAGAGATTCATGGGGGGTCCTGCGGGTGGTTCGTACGCCGTGCGCGGACGGGACGCATGCGGTGCGCCTGCGTCTTCCGGCACGGTGGGAACGCGTGGCCGCGTCCCTGCGGACGGACGGGACGTCACCCGGCCCGGTGGGGGTCCGGCCGGTCGGCCGGGACGGTCAAGGGCGGCCTGCGCGGGGGGACCGGGACGCGGCCGCCCTGGTGGGGCCGTACGGGGCGGGCGGTAACACCGGCAGCCGCCGGTCCATGACGGGGCATCCGTCGCCGCCGGGCGCCAGGGGCGGGTGAACGGAGCCCACACCGGCTGTGTCCGGACACCGGCAGGCGCGCGGACTCGTCTGGATCATGGCTCCACCGTCCTCACTTTGCCGCATCGTGGAAGCCATTGCCGCAATGCGGTATCCACTGTGCGACCCGCATGGGACATCGTCAAGGCAACCGGGTCGGCGCCGGGACGCGGCGGGTGCGCGCCGCGTGCGCTAGCCGTCGTTGCCCCGCCACATCCGCCCCTCGGCGATGGCCGACGCGCAGTCGATCGCCTGGACCGCGAGGTCCTTGGCCCGGGCGGAGGTGACACGGTGCGAGGGTCCCCCGAGGCTCACCGCCGCGATCACCCGGCCCTCGCTGGAGCGGACCGGGACGGCCAGTGAGTTCAGGCCGGGCTCGAGCTCCTCCTCGGAGAACGCCCAGCCCTGCTCCCTGACCTCCTCGAGCTGCCCCCGCAGGACCGCCGGGTCCACCACGGTCCGCGGGGTACGGGCCGTCAGGCCCTCGTCCAGGACGAGGGCGAGGACCTCCGGGTCGAAGGCCATGAAGACCTTGCCCGCCGCGCTGGGCTGCAGGGGCATGACCTGGCCGACGTGGCCCCGGTAGACGATCGAGTGCGTCGACTGCGCCCAGATCACGGTGACGCGCCTGCCGCCCTGCCGGACCTGCAGGCCGCAGCACTCGCCGCACCGGTCCCGCAGGGCCGTCACCAGGGGTCTGGCCGTGGCGATGAGGTCCGAGGCGGCGGTGGCCGCGGCCGACCAGGCGATCACCCGCAGACCGATGCTGTAGGCGGTCCCCTCGCGCTGGAGGAGGTTCTCCCGGACGAGCGTGCGCAGGATGCGTGCGACGGTGGAGGACGGCAGCCCGGTCCTGCGGACGATCTCCGACGCCTGGAGGCGGGGGGTGGTCGCGGAGAAGCAGTCCAGGATCTGGGCGGACTTCTGGACCACCTGCACGGAGCCGTTCGCCGCCCCGTTGCGATCGCGATCGGCGCTCATGGGCGCATCGCCTTCTCTCGTCCTCGCATGGCGGGAAGCGGTCCCGCATCGTGGCACCTCCCTACTGTCGGTGCCGTGCTGCGAGGGGTCAAGCAAGGCGGCCCTTGCCGTGCGGGGCCGGGCCGCCGCAGGTCAGGACCGGTCGAAGGTCGCGGGCACCGGCAGCGTGGACCACCGTGGCACCGGCCAGGCGACGACGAAGGCGCGGCCGACCACGTCGTCCAGGGGCACGAAGCCCCCTCCGGGTTCGTTCACGTGGGCGCGTGAGTCCCACGAGGCGTCGCGGTGGTCGCCCATCACCCACAGGTGGCCCTCGGGGACCGTGACCTTTCCGACCGGGAGGTCGTCGCACGGCGTGGCGCCGGGGTAGACGTACGGCTCGTCCAGCGGCTTCCCGTTCACCATGACCGGCTCGCCGCGCTCACACTCCACGGTGTCGCCGCCGACCGCGATCACGCGTTTGATGAGGTCCCGCTCGTCGGAGGAGGGCGCCAGTCCGATGAATGCGAACGCCTTGGTGATCACGTTGCCGCCGCTCTGCTGCGGCTGGCCGTTCAGCCAGCCGCCGGGATCGCGGAAGACGACCACCTCGCCGCGCTGTGGGGTCGCCCCGAACCACGGGGTGAGCTTGTCGACCAGGACCCGGTCGCCCACCTGCAGGGTGTTCTGCATGGAACCCGACGGGATGGAGAAGGCCTGCACGAAGAAGGTCTTGATCCCCAGGGCCATGACCAGTGCCACGACGACGAGGATCGGCAGCTCCTGCCACCAGGGACGCTGCGCCCGGACCCTTCGGGGCCGTCTCCGGCGGGCCGGCGCCTCCGGTGCGCCCTCCCCGGTGCCGCGGAACCCCGTCCGGCCGTCCTCCCCAGCGGTCATGCCTGCTCCTTCACGGTGTCGGTACGACGGGCGCGGTACGTGCCCGTACACCTGAACGATCAGGAGTTCCCGCCCCGCTCTCCCGCGGGCGGGGAACCGGGGCACCGGCCCGCGCGTGGTGAAAGGACATGATCGGGAAGAACGACGCGACCGCCGTGGCCGCACATCTGGCAGCGGTCTGGTGCGTGGGCTGCGCGCTGACCGCCGTCCAGTTCCAGGCGGTGCTCTTCGCGCTGTTCCTCGGCAGGCCGGCGGTCCTGGCGGTCGTGCTCGCCTGCGGGGTGGCCCTGGCGGCGGCCCTGCTCGCAGGGCTGGCCCGCGCCGCCCGGCCCGTCGTGCCGCTCACCCGACGGGCGGCGGGGTTGTGGGGCTGGACGGCCGGGGTGTACACGTCCGGAACCGCCGGGGCGCTCGCCGTGGCCGTGGTGCTCCACCACGTCGGCCACCTGGCGGACCGGGGCGTGCTGTTCGCCGCGGGAGGGACCTGTCACGCGCTCGCCGCCGCCTTCCTCCTGCCCGGCGCCAGGGCCCGGCTCACCGCTCTCGCCGCGGCCGGCGTCCTCGCGGCGGGCGGGGCGTACGCCGCCTGGGACGCCGCACGCCCGCCCACCCTCGACGCATGGCTGAGCGCCAACGGCGTGGACCGCGCCCTGCTGCGAGTCGGTGACCCGCCGCCCGGCTACACGCTGCACGTCGGGGGCGCGAGCGCCGACGGTTTCGGCGCCCGCTACGAGAGCACCGACTCCCCGGCCCTGGGCCTCCAGGTCGAACGCGCCGGACACGACACGCGGCGCGTCGACGCGCGCGGCTGCCCCGTTCCGTTCGGCCAGGAGATCCGCTGCCGCGACGACGGGGGCGGCCGCCTGCTGATCGTCCACGGCGGCGACCACCCCACCCGTGAACTGCGGCTGCGTCGCGACGACCTGGTCCACACCGTCACCCTGCAAGGGTCCGGCGAGGCCGGGCTCCCCGCGGCCCGCCTGGTCCTGTCGACGCTCCGGCCGGCGACGCGCGCCGAACTCGCCGCTCTGGTGGAGCTGCCGATGCCGGGCTGACGGCGCCCGTTCCCGGTGGGCCGGGGCGGCGCCCCGGCCCACCGGACGTACCGTCAGCGGCATTCGCCCGCCGGGCGGTTGCGGGTCACCAGGTCGAAGGACGTGGTGGTCGTGTCCAGCCACAGCACACGGCCGCCGGTGGCGGCCACCGCGTGCGTCTGCCGGCCCGGGGCGCACGAGACGCGGCCCAGCGGCGCGCCCTCGGACGTGTACTGGTAGAGCTTCGTGTCCAGGTACGGCAGGCCCGTCGGGGCCATCGGGTCGACCGTGAGCGTGACGGCCGTGTCCGACGCGGTCAGGGTCCAGGCCCCGATGGTCGCGGACGAGGTCGCGGGGATGACGTCCGTGGTGCCCGTGGCGTCGAGGCCGCTCCTGCGCAGGGCCGACTGCCCCTCGTCGAAGGGGTCCTCGTCGGCGAGCCAGTACACGCCGGAGGAGGTCGCCACGGGCGGGCTGGTCCACACCGCGCGGCCCGGGGTGCCGAGCGCGGTCCTGCCCGTCCGCGTGTCGTAGACGTCGACGACGGCGCGCCGGTGGCCGGGGTCGTCGCCCCACCAGCCGCTGACGGTGTAGGCGATGCGCCCGTCCTTCACGGAGGGCGACTCGGCCCGGACGTCCGCGTCCCCCGCGGTGGCGTCGGGACGGTTCAGCGGGACGGTGCGCGGGGCGGGGTCGGAGCCCTTGAGGTAGCGGAGGGTGGTGTGGGCCTGGTCGTCGTTCTCGTACCAGGCGACCGTGTCGCCGTCCATGCTCAGGCTGCCGATCGAGGCGGAGGAGGTGCTGTAGAGCCGCTTCGCCGGGCCGCCGGTCACGGGGGCGGACATGAGGTCGTAGGTGTCGCCGACGGCGAGCCACACCACGCGCTTGCCGTCGGTCACGGGGCTGAGGTGGTAGCGCCCGTCCTCCGGTGAGACCTGGCGGGGCCTGCCCTTGCCGTCGGTGCGGCCGGTCCACACGGAGTACGGTGCCGCGCTGTCGGCGCTGGAGCGGGGGACCGCCCACCAGCCGCCGCCCGTGGCGGGCCCGATGTCATTGGCGAGACCGGTCTCCAGGGTCCCGAGCCGGCCGAGCAGGACGTCGCTGTCGAGGCCCAGGTCCTGCTCCCAGCCGGGGACGATGCCATGGGTGTCGAAGGCCTTCTTCACCTTGGCCAGGCGGTCGCCCTTGACGTGCAGCGACCTGGCGGCGGCGATGACGGCGTCGCGTCCCTCGGTGAAGCCGTCGAGGGGGGTGATGTAGGAGGTGAGGGCCTTGTAGACGATCTGGTCGGCGAGTTCGCCGCCGAGGCTCTCGCGGATGTCCCACAGCGCACCGCCGAAGATGTGCGAGTTCAGATGCACACCTCCCTGGTCGTTGCGCGAGCCGAGCGGCATGCTGATGAAGTCCGCGGTGCCCGCACCGTCGTTGAGGTCGCGGAAGGCGCACTCCTTCGGCGTCAGCGTGCGGCACAGGTCGCCGCCGATCAGACCGGCGTCCGGGTCGTCCATGCGCGTGCGGCTGACGGTGACGTCGATGGCGTTGCCGAGGTAGTCGGCGATGGCCTCGTTCATGGCGCCGGACTGGCCGGCGTAGACGAGGTCGGCGGTGTGCTCGACCACGCCGTGGGTCATCTCGTGGCCGACGACGTCCAGGTCGGAGGCGAGGGAGCGGTACTCGTCGTCACCGGTGCCGTAGACCATCTTGCTGCCGTCCCAGAAGGCGTTCACCCAGGGGTAGCCGAGTTCGGCGGTGACGCCGACGAGGGAGTTGATGGCCATGCCGTCGTCGTCGAGGCTGTCGCGCCGGAAGGTGCCGCGGTAGAACTCGTACACCTTCCCTGCCGCCCAGTGGGCGTCCACCGCGCCGCTGTCGGTCATCTCCTGCGGCGCCTTCGTGGTCGGCATCGCGAACGGGACCACGCCTTCCGGCCACTCGCCGTCGAGGTCCATCCACCACAGGCTGGAGGCGTCCCAGGTCTGGATGACGTTGTGGGTCTTGGTGTCGGCCATGTGCGCGGTGTCGCGCAGCAGGTACTGACCGGTGGCGGCGTCCTTGCTGAGGTTCAGCGGCACGGTGGTGCCGCTGAGCAGCCTGCCGCTGCCGGTGACGCCCGCCGGTGCGGTAGCGGGAGCGGTGGAAGTCGCGGCTCTCGTCGAAGCGCCGTTCCCTGCCGCTCCGGTGGCGGGTGCCGCGGCCGTGAGGGTGCGCAGCGCTCCGGCCTCGAAGCGGAGGACGCCGGTGGCGGCGTCGACGTAGACCTCCTGGACCACGGGGGCGCCGGTGGCGGGGTCGGTGCCGCGCACGGTGATGTGGCGGGCGAGCACGCCCTTGCCGGTGGGCAGCACGGTCAGCCCGCGGTCGGTGCCGGTCAGACCGGCCGTGGTCGCGGAGCGGGACGGTGCGGCCCCGCCGCCGGTTGCACGCGGCCCGCGGGCGAGGGAGTCCGCCACCTGGCGCACGGCGCGCTGCACGGCGGTGGGGGCCGGGACGGGCCCTTTAAAACATTTCCG
>NZ_JARAVO010000205.1:0-17639 GCF_033792805.1 Streptomyces sp. PA03-1a | reverse complement strand
CAGCACCAACTCGGCCTTCGGCCGTCCCGTCCTCGCCATCCGCCCATCATGACGAACCACCACCGACTTACGCAGCGAAACAACGACTCAGGACACTAGGAACCGGGCCCCGCGCCGGACGTCCCGGTGCGGCCCGATCACCGAAGGCGCAGGAAGTTCCTGACGTCGGCGCGGCCGTCGAGGGCCCGGGCGTCCACGTCCGACGGATCCGCCTCCGCGCGCCGCCGGCGACTCCGTCAGCGCGAGGGCCGCGTCGCCGAGGCGTCCGAACCGTCTGGCGGTGTGCCCCAGGCACAGACCGGCCAGGCCGAGAAGGGGACTTCCCGGCAGGGCCCGCGTCCCGACCTCGACGCACCAGTGCTCGACGAACCGCCGGTCGTCGTCGTTCAGCGCGCTCCCGATCAGGACGCTCGCCGCCTCGGCCTCGTGCGCGCGGTCGCGCAGGGCCCGTTCCAGGGTCTCGGCCACCACCTCGTGGGGCAGCGCGGGAGGGTTCCGGAAGCCGGGACGGGAAGGCACCTCACGGGAGGGCGGCACGGAGCTAGGCGCGACCGGTGCCGCGGTAGAGGTCCAGTTCGCCGTCGAGTTCGAGGGCGAGGACGGTGGCGTACGGGTCCAGGGCGTCGGGGGAGGGCGCGTCGATCCAGGTGACGCCGGGCACGTCGTGGAGCCCGCCGGTCACGTGGTGGCCCAGCCCGGCGCCCGTGCCCACCACCGACACACGGCGGACGCGGTTGCGCAGGCCGCGCAGCGCGACCGTCTCGCGCGGGGCGTCGAAGCACACCAGGTACAGGGTGCGGCGGTCGGCGGACAGGGTGCTGGGGCCGTAGTGGTGCCCGGCCGGCAGGCCGGCGACGGTGCCGTACACGGCGTCGGCGTGGCCGCGGATCCAGTCGCCGAGGCCCTCCAGGCGGGTCGTCTGCTCCGGGGTGATGGTGCCGTCCTCACGGGGGCCGACGTCCAGCAGCAGGTTGCCGCCGGCGCCGATCGTCTCGGTGAAGTAGCGGACCAGCTGGCGCACCGACTTGTGGCGGTGGTCGGCGTGCTGGAAGCCCCAGGAGTCGTTGACGGTCAGGCACAGCTCCCACGGCCCGGCCGGCGGTTCGACGGGGATGCCCTGTTCGGGTGTGGCGTAGTCGCCGTGGCTCAGCATGCGCGCGTTCAGGACCGTCTCCGGGTTCCCGGCGAGGATCCGCGCGGCCAGGGCGTCCAGGCCCCACTGCTCCTCGCTGCGCTCCCACTCGCCGTCGAACCACAGCAGGTCGGGCCGGAAGCGGTCGACCAGCTCGCCGACCTGGGCGTTGCGGTAGGCGAGGTAGCGCTCCCAGGCGGCCGGGTCCTCCTTGCCGTCCGCCGGGGGGACGAAGGGGCTGGTCACCACGTCGTCGGTGGGCGGGGCGGGGTGGACGACGCTGGGGTAGTCCGGGTGGTTCCAGTCCGAGTGGGAGTAGTAGAGCCCGACCTTCAGGCCGTGTTCGCGCAGCGCCTGCGCGTACGGGGCGATCAGGTCGCGCCCGGCCGGGGTGCGCCGGACGACCGACAGGTCGCCCTGCGCGGTGTCCCACAGGGCGACCCCGTCGTGGTGCCGGGCGGTCAGCACCGCGTAGCGGGCGCCCGCGCGGGCGAAGAGCCCGGCCCAGGCGCGCGGCTCGTACCGCGCCGCGGTGAACCCGTCGAGCTGGCGCATGTACCGCTCGTGGGGGACCTCGCCGTTGTAGAAGGCCCAGGACTCGGGCACGCCGTCGACCGCGTAGATCCCGTAGTGGATGAAGATGCCGAGCTTGGCGTCGGCGAACCACGGCTGCAGGGGCATGGCTGACGAGTCCTCGCGGGAGGGGAGAAGACGACCGCGGGTGCGGTGATACGTCGGAGGAGTCCTGTCCTCCGCCCCGACCCTAAGGGGGATCAGGGCGACTGACAAGAAAGACCTCCGACGTATCGCGGCACCCGCTCCCGCGGCGGCCCGGCGGCTACTTCACCTGCTTCACCTACTTCACCGATCCCGCCATGACCCCCTCCACGAAGTGGCGCTGGAAGGCGAAGAAGACCGCCAGCGGCACGATCAGCGACAGGAAGGCCCCCGGCGCCAGCACGTCGATGTTGGAGCCGAACTGCCGCATCTGCGACTGCAGGGCGACCGTGAGAGGCTGCGCGTCGCTGCCGGCGAAGATCAGCGCGACCAGCATGTCGTTCCAGACCCACAGGAACTGGAAGACGGCCAGGCTCGCGATCGCCGGACGGCCCACCGGCAGCACCAGCTTCCGGAAGATCGTCCACTCCGTCCCGCCGTCCATGCGGGCGGCCTCCAGCATCTCGCGCGGGATCTCCGCGAAGTAGTTGCGGAGCAGGAAGATCGCGAACGGCAGTCCGTACGCCACGTGGAAGAGGACCACGCCCGCGGTCGTGCCGAACAGCCCGACCTCCCGGAACAGCCTGGCGACCGGCAGCAGCCCGATCTGCACGGGTACCACGAGCATGCCGACGACCACCAGGAAGACCCAGTCGCGCCCCGGGAACTCCAGCCAGGCGAAGGCGTATCCGGCCAGCGCGGCGAGGACCACCACGGCGGCCGTGGCGGGCACCGAGATCAGCACGGTGTTCCAGAGCGCCTGGGTGATCCCGCTGTCGCCGAGGATCGCGGAGTAGTTGTCGAAGCTCAGCGAGCCGGGGTGGAGCAGGGTGGTCCACCAGCCGGAACCGGCGTTGTCGTCGGAGTTGCGCAGCGAGGAGACGAACAGCCCGGCCGTCGGGGTGAGCCAGATCAGCGCCACGACCGTCAGCAGGACCTGGACGAGCCCCCCGCGCAGCACCGAGACCAGCCGGCCCGCCACGGAGGGACGCCCGGGGGTCCGGCCGGACGTCCCGCCGGGCGGGGTGGGCGGAGCGGGGTGCGGAGCGGCGGTCTGCACGGTCATCGGTTGCTCCTGCGGAAGCGTCGGATGTTGAGGGCCATGGCCGGCAGCACCAGCAGCAGCAGGACGACGCCGATCGCGCTGCCCAGGCCCTGGTTGTTGCCGCCGCCGAAGGAGACCAGCCACATCTGCAGCGCCAGGACGTTGGCGTCCTCCAGCACCGGGCCCGGCGCGATGATGTACACGAGGTCGAAGACCTTCATCACGTTGATCACCAGTGTCACGAAGACCACGCCCAGCACCGGCGCGAGCAGCGGCACCGTGATCCTGCGGAAGATCTGCCACTCGCCCGCGCCGTCCATCCGGGCGGCCTCCAGCGTCTCGCGCGGCAGCGCGGACAGCCCGGCGCCGATCAGCACCATGGAGAAGCCGGTCCAGATCCACAGATAGGCGCCGATGATCGCCGGGGTGATCAGTGTCGGGCCGAGCCAGTCGATGCCCGCGTACGGTTCCGCGAAGTTCTTCCCGGGCAGCCGGACGCCGTACGGGCCGTCCCCGGCTCCTGCGAAGCGGAAGGAACCGTCGTCACCGGTGGTCGTGGTGGCGACCACGGCATCACCCTTGGTCAGTTCCACCGTCATGTGCGGCAGGCCGCGCTCCCGGGGGTCCACGGCGCCGGGCGTGCCCCCGCCGCCCGGGACGAAGTCCAGGTAGACCACGCCGGTGACGGCGTCGTCGGAGACCTGCGCGGGCGTGGCCGGGCGGGCCTGCTTCGGCAGGGACGCGGGCGGCAGGCCGACCAGGCCCAGCGTGACGTCCTTGCCCGGCTCCACCCGCGCGACCGCCTGGTAACCGCCGTCGCCCGACTCCTTCAGCACGTCCGTGCCGCGGGGCCGGGCGCCGGGGTAGGCGGAGGAGTCGTTGAAGGTGTCGTGGACGGCGACGGCGACCGCGTTCATGACGCCGCGCTGCGGGTCCTGGTCGTACACCAGGCGGAAGGTGATGCCCGCGGCGAGGAAGGAGACCGCCATCGGCATGAAGATCAGCAGCTTGAAGGCGGTGGCCCAGCGGATCTTCTCGGTGAGCACGGCCAGGACCAGGCCGACGCCGGTGAGCAGCGCCGGCGCGGCCACGACCCAGATCGCGGTGTTGCGGACGGCCTTGAGGGTGGCCGGGTCGCTGAACATCTCCTGGTAGTTGGCGAGTCCCACGAAGCGGTCGCCGCTCGCGTCGAACAGGCTGCGGCCCACCGAGAAGAGGATGGGGTAGCCGACGAGGGCGCCGAGCAGGGCGAGCGCCGGGAGCGCGAAGACGATCGCCGTGATGCGGGCCCGGCGTGAACGCCGCCGGACGGAGGCCGGGGCGGTGCCGCCCGCCGGGGCGGGCGGCACCTTGGGGGTGAGGGCGGACATGATCCGGCCTCAGCCCTTGTACGCCTTGGCGGCCGCGGCCTCGAGCTTCGCCGCGGTGGCCTTCGGGTCCGACGGGTCGCGCAGGAAGTCCTGCAGGATCTTCCACTCGCCCTTGCCGGGCGTGCCGCCGAAGGCGGGCGGGGTCTGGTCGGACATGTCGAAGCGCACCGTGTCACCGGCGTCGACCAGGGACTTGGCGGCCGTGCGCAGGGTGTCGTCCGCGTAGGAGGCGGGGTCCAGCTTGGTGTTGGGGGAGAGGAAGCCGCCCGCCTTGGCCCAGATCTGCGCGGCCTCGGGGGTGGCCAGGTAGGCGATCAGCTCCATGGCGGCCTTGGCGTTCTTGCCGGACTTCAGCGCCACGGCGGCCTCGCCGCCGCCGACCACCGGTGCCGGGCCGCCGTCGACCGAGGGGAAGGGGAAGAACTTGGCGTCCTCGCCGACCTTGCCGCCCAGGTCACCCGAGATGACACCGCCGACGAAGTCGCCCTCGTAGACCAGGCCGGCCTTGGGGCTCTTGCCGAAGACGTGCGCGACGGAGTCCGGGAAGCTGGTGGCCAGGGCGCCCTTGCGGCCGCCCGCGAGCAGGTCGTCCTCGCCGAACAGCTGGGACAAGGTGGTGAGCGCCTTGACGACGGTGGGGTCGCTCCACGGGATCTCGTGCCGGGTCAGCTTGTCGTAGTTCTCCGGGCCGGCCTGGGAGAGGTAGACGTTCTCGAACCAGTCGGTGAGCGTCCAGCCGTCCGAGCCGCCGACGGCGAAGGCGGGCAGGCCCGAGTCGGAGACGGCGCGGGCGGCGTCCAGCATCTCCGCGAAGGTCTTGGGCGGCTGCACGCCGGCCGTCTCCAGCGCCTGCGGGCTGTACCAGACCGTCGACTTGTCGGAGGTCTTGAAGTACAGGCCGTAGTAGGTGCCGTCGACCGTGCCGAACGTCTGCCAGATCTTGGCGTAGTTCTTCTCCGCGGCGCCCTTCACCTCCGGCGACAGCGGCTGGAGCCAGCCCTTGCCCGCGAACTCCTTGAGCACGCCGGGCTGCGGCACCATCGCGACGTCGGGCGAGTCACCGCCCTCGACCTTGCTGCCCAGGACGGTCGCGAAGTTGTCGCCGGTGGAGACGTACGCCACCTTCGCCCCGGTCTTCGCGGTGAAGCCGTCCAGGACCTTCTGGAAGTTCTGCTGCTCGACGCCGGTCCAGACGGCCGCGACGGTGACGGTCTGGCCCTTGAGCTTCTGGGCGCCGGCCGCCGGGCCGGAGTCGGAGGAGGCCTTGGTGTCACCGCCGCAGGCGGTGGTCGCGAGGGCCAGACCGCATATGGCGGTGGCCGCGACGAGGGTGCGCTTCATCGGGGTGGTGTCCCTTCTTCGGTGGAGTGGTGCGGAACGGTCAGGTGCGCGCCGGGTCGTGGACCCACCAGGCGGCGGCGTTGGCGGGGAGGACCCCCGGCGGGCAGGGGGCGCTGGACAGCAGCGGCTGTCCCGGTACGGGGGCGGGGACCGGCTCGTCGCCGAAGTTCACGGCGCAGACCAGGCCCTCGCCGCGGACGAAGGCGAGCACGCCGGGCGGTGCCTCCAGCCAGCGCAGCGTCCCCTCGCCGAGCTGGGGCAGCCGGGCCCGCAGGCCGAGCGCCTCCCGGTACAGGTGCCAGAAGGAACCGGTGTCCAGCAGCGCGCGGTCGGCGCTGTGCTCGGCGAACCAGTCGGGCTGCGGCAGCCACGGCCGGGCCGCGCTGCCCTCGGCGGTGAAGCCGAACGGCGAGGCGTGGCCCGACCAGGGCAGCGGCACCCGGCAGCCGTCCCGGACGAAGCGGCGGCTGCCGGTGCGGCGGAAGATCGGGTCGGTGAGGACCTCGTCCGGCAGGTCGACGACCTCGGGCAGCCCCAGTTCCTCGCCCTGGTAGACGTACGCGGCACCCGGCAGCGCCAGCATCAGCAGCGCGGCGGCGCGCGCCCGGGCGGCGCCGAAGTGCCCGGTGGGGCCGCCCGCGTACCGGGTGACGGTCCTGACCTGGTCGTGGTTGTTGAGCACCCAGGTGACGGTGGACCCGGTCCCGGCGATGTCGCGCAGCGCCTCGGCGATGGCCGTGCGGAACGCCTGCGCGTTCCAGGGGGCGCTCAGCAGGTGGAAGAAGAAGGCCTGATGGAGTTCGTCGGGGCGGACGTAGCGGGCCTGTTCGGCCGGGGTGGGGACGGAGACCTCGCCGACCAGCAGGCGTTCGCGTCCGTCGCGGGCGCTGTACTCCTCGCAGATCGCGCGCCACCGCCGCCAGACCCCGTGCACCTCGGGACGGTTCCAGGCCAGCGGGTTGACGGAGTCGCGGGACCGCTCGTCCGCCGCGGGGTCGGGGGAGTCGGGGAGCGAGGGGTGCTTGAACAGGCCCGCCGCCACGTCGATGCGGAAGCCGTCGACCCCCCGGTCCAGCCAGAAGCGCAGCACGTGCTCGAAGTGCTCCCCGACGCGCGGGTCACGCCAGTTGAGGTCGGGCTGCTCCGGGGTGAACAGGTGCAGGTACCACTGGCCGGGCCGGCCGTCCGGCTCGGTCACCCGGGACCAGGCGGGACCGCCGAACATCGCCCGCCAGTTGTTGGGCGGCAGTTCGCCGTGCTCGCCGCGTCCGTCGGCGAAGTGGAACAGCGACCGGGCGGGGCCGCCCGGTCCCTCCGTCAGTGCCTGGCGGAACCACGGGTGGGCGGAGGAGCAGTGGTTGGGGACGACGTCGACGACGGTGCGCAGACCCAGCCGGTGCGCGTCGGCCACGAGGCGGTCGAACTCGGCGAGGTCGCCGTAGAGCGGGTCGACGCCCGTGTAGTCGGCCACGTCGTAGCCGTGGTCGTGCTGCGGCGAGGGGTAGAAGGGGCTCAGCCAGATCCCGTCGACGCCCAGCTTGCGCAGGTAGGGCAGACCGGCTCGGACGCCGGCCAGGTCCCCGACACCGTCACCGGTGCTGTCCAGGAAACTGCGCACGTAGACCTGGTAGACCACCGCGTCGCGCCACCAGGGGCGTACGGCGGTGAGTGCCGGGGAGGGGGCGGCGGCGGTGGAGGAACCGTCCTCCAGAGGGGCTGTGAACACCCGTCACCATCCTGACTGCGGGCGCGCGGACGGACACGACACTGCACGCCGCGCGGGGTGGCTCGTTATGCATGCATGTTAAGTAGCAGTGTCAGGAAGGTGTCAACGGAGCTGCCGATAGACGGCGCTTACTGGGGTGATTTGCGTGGGTAAGATCCGCAGTCGAGGACCGAGAGGGTGTCGCGGAGGCCCCGCAGTTACTTAACAAGTATGTATGAGGTGGGTGGTGACATCCATCGAAGGCGCCGCGGGATCAGCGGTCCCGCACGATCTCCCGCAGCTCGCGGTCCAGCCGTGCGACGGCCTGCTCCGGCGTGGTGTGCAGCGCCAGTGCGTCCCGGCTCACCGCCGCCACCGCCAGGCTCACCTGCTCGTAGCGGGCGCTCTTCGGGCGCGGCTTGGCCGTCCGTACGCTCTGCTCCAGCACCGGCAGGTAGGGATACCGGCGCACCAGCCCGGGGTCCTGGTACAGATCGGCCCACACCGGCGGCAGCGAGCCTTCCGTCAGGACCTGGCGCTGCACGGACTCACCCGTCATGTACGCCATGAGGTCGGCGGCCGTCCGCGGATGCCGCGAGTGCGCGTTGACCGCGAGGTTGGACCCGCCCAGCACACTGGCGCCCGGCCCGTCCGGCCCGGGCAGCGGCACCGCGCCGAAGCGCCCCGCGACCTTGGAGCCGGGCGCGGAGGCGAGGTCGTACACGTACGGCCAGTTGCGCAGGAAGAGCAGCCGGCCGTCCTCGAAGGCCTGCCGGGACTCCTCCTCCTTGAACCGCAGTGCCTCGCCTGGGATCCAGCCCTCGCGCACCCCGCGCACCAGGAAGCCCAGCCCCTCGCGGGCCGCGGCGGAGTCCACGGTGACCCGGCTGCCGTCGCCGCCGAGGATGCCGCCCCCGGCCGACTGCACCGCCTCCGTGACGTTGACGGTCAGGCCCTCGTACGGCAGGAACTGCCCGGCGTAGCCGCCGATCCCGTACTTCGGGGCGAGCGTGCGCGCCTGCCGCTCCAACTCCGCCCAGGTGCGCGGCGGATCCAGGTGCTCCCGGTCGAGGATGTCCTTGCGGTAGTAGAGCAGCCCGGCGTTGGTGACGTACGGGACCGCGTACAGCCGCTCGCGGAAGGTGGCGGTGTCCACCACCGAGGGCAGCAGCCGGTCCAGCGGCAGGCCGCGCGGGTCGACCGGCGCGATCCATCCGGCGCCCGCGAACTCGGAGGTCCACGCCACGTCGATGTTGAGCACGTCGAAGCGGTCGCTGCCGGAGCGCAGGCTGTCTGCCATCTGCGCGCGCACCTCGTCGGCCGCCTCGGGCAGTTCGACGAGGGTCGCCTTCTCCAGGGGGTGGCCACGGTTCCAGCCGTCCAGCACGTGCTGGAGGTAGCCGGTCAGATCGCGACCGGTCGCGAGGGTCACCGGGCCCCGGCCCGTCGTGCCGGGCGGTCCGTCGGCGGCGCGGGCGCCCTCGGAGGCGTATCCCGTCAGCAGCAGGGCAGCGGCGAGCAGGGTCCTGCCCGCGGCCCGCGCCCAGCGCATACGATCCTCCAGGTCCCGCTTCCGGCGACGGCGTCGTCGTCCGAAGAGACATGTATACCTGTTGGACATGCGCGATACTAGCCATTGCGGCAGGATGGCCTGCTCACCGATGATCGGGCTGGTGAGCGGCCCCTAACAAGCAGGTAGCCGGGGAGGAGGCAGGTCGAGCGTGCGCCTTCCGCTCATGGCACTCCTCGCCAAGGGGCCCGCCCATGGTTACGAGCTCAAAACGGCACTTGAGAAGCTTTTCGGTGCGGCCTATCCTCAGCCGAACATCGGCCAGATCTACGTGACGCTGGCGCGCCTGGAGAAGTCGGGACTGATCCGGGGCGAGGACGTCACCCAGTCCGGTCGGCCCAACAAGCGGATCTACGAACTCACCGACGCCGGGCAGGAGGCGGTCGCCGCCTGGTTCGACGAGCCGTCCAGCGAGCCGCGGGTGCGCGACGAGTTCTTCATGAAGCTCGCCCTCGCCCCGGCCACCGGCCTGGCCGACCAGGTCTCCCTGATCAACAAGCAGCGCCGCCACTACCTCAACCTCATGCGGGCCATGTCCCGGCTCGCCGCGGGGGAGGACCGGGACAACACCATCGCGCAGCTGCTGATCGAGGGCGCGACGCTGCATCTGCAGGCGGACCTCGACTGGCTGGAGCGCTGCCAGGAGGAGCTGGAATGAGAAGGGCCGAGCCGCCCCCCGCGGCGCCGCACATGCTCCGGGTCGAGGGCCTGGTCAAGACGCACCGTGTGGACGGCGGCGAGGTCAGGGCCGTGCGCGGGGTCGACCTGGAGGTGCGGCCGGGCGAGTTCGTCGCCGTCACCGGCCCCTCCGGCGCCGGCAAGTCCACCCTGCTGCATCTGCTCGGCGGCCTGGAACGCCCCGACCGGGGGCGGATATGGCTGGACGGGCAGCGGGTCGACCAGCTCAGCGAGGCACGCTGGGCGGTACTGCGCCGGCGCGGCGTCGGCATCGTCTTCCAGTTCTTCAACCTCGTCTCCACCCTCACCGTCGCGGACAACATCGAACTGCCCGCCCTGCTCGCCGGCCGCTCGCCCCGCCAGGTGCGCGCCGCGCGGCAGGAGTTGCTGGCCGACCTCGGCCTGACGGGCAAGGAGGACAGCACCCCCGCCGACCTGTCCGGCGGTGAGCAGCAACGGGTCGCCCTCGCCCGGGCCCTGGTCAACCGCCCGGCCCTGCTGCTGGCCGACGAGCCCACCGGCAGCCTCGACAGCAAGGGCACCCGGGAGGTGCTGCGGCTGCTGACCCGCTGCCACGAACGTGGCCAGACCATCCTGCTCGTCACGCACGACGCCAAGGTGGCCAGTGCCGCGGACCGGGTGATCAGCCTCTTCGACGGCGAAGTGGTCGACGACATCACCCTCGACGTCCCGCCGTACGCCTCGCGTCCCTCCCGTGCCGCCGCCGACGTCGTGAAGCTGCAGGGCTGACCGCCGTGCGCGCCACCGCCCGCTGGGCCCTCGCCGATCTGCGCACCCACCGCGGCCAGGCCCTGTCCATCGTCCTGGCCACCGCGGGCATCACCGTGGCGCTGCTGCTCTCCGTCGCGCTGCTGGTGTACGCGGCCAACCCCTGGCAGCGGATGTTCACCGCCACCGAGGGCGCCCACGTCTGGCTGCGCACGGACGGCCGCGCCGACACCGGCGCCCTGTCGCGGATCGACGGGGTCACCGCGGTCTCCGGACCCTTCCGCACCCTCACCGTCACCGCGCAGCACGGCCGGGAGAAGGCCGCCCTCGACCTGCGGGCCGCGGGCACGAGCCCGCCGTCGGTGGGCCGGCCGCTCATGGACCGCGGGAGCTGGCTGGACGGCGACGACGGCGACGGCGTCGTGCTGGAACGGTCGGTGGCGTCGGCGCTGTGGGCCGAGCCGGGCGACGAGATCAGCGTGACCCGTGACGGACGGCGGAGCACCGTCCGCGTGGTCGGCGTCGCCGGGACCGCCGAGCCGCTCTACTCCCCGGGAGACAACCCCGGTGTCGCGTGGGCGTCGCCCACGCTGGTGAGCGGCCTCGCCACCGGCCAGGCGCGGGCGGGGCAGACCGTGGGGCTGCGGCTGAAGGACCCGGCGGACACCGCCTTCGTCATCCAGCGGGCCGTCTCCGCCGTCGGACCGGACCGCGTCACGAGCGTCGCCACCTGGCGGGAGGCCCGCGCCGACGCCGAGGGCGACAACCACCTTCTCGGGCTGCTGCTCGGCCTGTTCGGGCTGGCCGCGCTGCTGGCCGCCGCGATCGCGGTGACCGGGGGCATCGCCACCCGCGTCCTGGCGTACGTCCGTGACATCTCCGTCCTGAAGGCGGTCGGCTTCACCCCGGCCCAGGTGGTCCGGATGTTCCTCGTGCAGCACGCGGTGCTCGCCACCGCCGGTGTGGTGCTCGGATCGGTCGCCGCGGAGACGCTCGCGCCGGGCATCCCCGGGCCGATGGGGGACGCCATGGGGCTGTGGCAGGGACTGCCGCAGCACACCTGGGCGCTCCCCGGTACGGCCGCGGCGACCGTGCTGGTCATCGCCCTGGCCACGGTGCTCGCCGCCTGGCGGGCCGGCCGAGTGCCGCCGATCCCCGCCGCGCGGGGGGCCGTTCCGGGACGCCGCAGGATGTCCGGCGCGGCCCGGGCCGCGCTGCGCCTGGGGACCCCGCCCGCCCTGGTGCTCGGCTGCCGCGGCGTACTGCACCGGCCCGCGCGCTCGGCGGCCGCCGTGGCCCGGCTCGCCCTGCCGGTCCTGATGATCACCGTGGCGCTGGGGACCTGGGCCACCCTCGACCGCTTCGAGCACCACCCCGAACTGCTCGGCCAGGCCGGCGCGCTCACCGCCCGCCCCAACGGCCTCACCGACGGAGCCGTCCGGCAGCTGCTCGCCGCACGACCGGAGATCACCGCGGCGCACCCGGGCGTCGACCTCCCCGCGCTCGCCCCCGGCCAGTCGCAGTCCGTCACCCTGCGGGGGATCGGCACCACCGCCGACCCGTACCCCTTCGCCGTCGCGGAGGGCCGGCGCCCCGCAGGACCGGACGAGGCACTCGCCGGGCAGGGCCTGCTCGACGCGCTGCACATCGAGGTCGGCCAGTGGGTCCGGGTCACCGTCGGCGGCACGCCGCACATCCTGCACATCGTCGGCCGCAGCATCGAGACCGGGCACGGCGGACGGGTGATCTCCGCCCCGCTCGACGTGCTGCGGGCCCAGGACGCCTCCATCGGGCCCTCGTACTACAGCCTGGTGCTGCGTCCCGGCGCCGACCGCGCGGCGGTGCGCGGCGCCCTCACCGACGCGTCGCACGGCGCCCTGGAAGTGCGCGAGGTCACCGGCCCCGGCGCCGAACTCTCCCCGGTGCGCGGCGTGATCATCGGACTGGTCAGCGTCCTCGCGCTGATCGCCCTGGCCGAACTGTCCACCGCCGTCGGCAGCGGCATCCGCGACCACGCCCGCGACATGCGCGCCTACCGCGCCGTGGGCCTGACGCCCCAGCAGACCGTGGCGACCGTCGTGACCGGCGTCGGCCTGGTGGTCCTGGCCGCCGCCGCGGCGGGGGTCACCGCGGGGGTGTTCGCCTCCGACTGGCTGATCGACCTGCAGGCCGGCTCCAGCGGCGTCGGCGCGGGGATCGCCCAGTCCCCGCCGGGAGCGGTGCTGGCCCTGATCGTCGGCGTGTGCGTCGCGGCGGCGGTGGCACTCTCGCTGCTGCCCGCCTCCCGCGCGGCGGGGGACCGCAATCCGCGGATGCTGTTCAACGCCCAGTGAGGGGAAGACACCGGACGCCGTGCCCCGCCGAACGGGGCCGCCGGGCAAGATCCTTGGTAAGAATGAAGCGCGCCGGCCGGCCCGGCTGCGCGGTCCTTGACCGCTCTGTCGGCCGTCGTCGATGCTTGTGTTGCGGCACGTGCAGAATGTGCCGTAATGAGAAACGCCCGTCTCAGGGTTCCGTACCAGCCGAGGAGTGCCCCATGGCTCACCAGGTCCGTGCCGTCGTCGCCCGGGAGAAGGGTTCCCCCGTCAGCCTGGAAACGATCGTCGTGCCCGACCCGGGGCCCGGGGAGGCGCTGGTACGGATCCAGGCCTGCGGGGTCTGCCACACCGACCTGCACTACCGCGAGGGCGGGATCAACGACGACTTCCCGTTCCTGCTCGGCCACGAGGCGGCGGGCATCGTGGAGTCGGTCGGCGAGGGCGTCACCGACGTCGCTCCCGGTGACTTCGTCGTCCTCAACTGGCGTGCCGTGTGCGGCCAGTGCCGTGCCTGTCTGCGCGGCCGCCCCTGGTACTGCTTCAACACCCACAACGCCAAGCAGAAGATGACCCTGCTGGACGGCACCGAGCTCTCCCCGGCCCTCGGCATCGGGGCCTTCGCCGAGAAGACCCTCGTCCACGCCGGGCAGTGCACCAAGGTCGACCCGGCCGTCTCCCCGGCCGTCGCCGGGCTGCTGGGCTGCGGTGTCATGGCGGGCATCGGCGCGGCCATCAACACCGGCAACGTGGGCCGCGGCGACTCCGTCGCCGTCATCGGCTGCGGCGGCGTGGGCGACGCGGCGATCGCCGGCGCCCGGCTGGCCGGTGCCGCGAAGATCATCGCGGTCGACATCGACGCGCGGAAGCTGGAGACGGCGAAGAAGCTGGGCGCCACGCACACCGTCAACTCCAAGGAGACCGACCCCGTCGAGGCGGTCCGCGAGCTGACCGGCGGCTTCGGCGCCGACGTCGTCATCGAGGCGGTCGGCCGCCCCGAGACGTACAAGCAGGCCTTCTACGCCCGCGACCTGGCCGGCACCGTCGTCCTGGTCGGCGTGCCCACCCCCGAGATGAAGCTGGAACTCCCGCTGCTGGACGTCTTCGGCCGCGGCGGGGCCCTGAAGTCCTCCTGGTACGGCGACTGCCTGCCCTCCCGCGACTTCCCCATGCTCATCGACCTCCACCTGCAGGGCCGGCTGGACCTGGACACCTTCGTCACCGAGACCATCGCCCTGGACGAGGTGGAGAAGGCCTTCGAGCGGATGCACCACGGCGACGTGCTGCGCTCGGTGGTGGTCCTGTGACGACCGCCCGCATCGACCACCTCGTCACCTCGGGCACCTTCTCGCTGGACGGCGGCACCTGGGACGTCGACAACAACGTCTGGATCGTCGGCGACGACACCGAGGCGATCGTCGTCGACGCCGCCCACGACGCCGACGCCATCGCCGCGGCGCTGGGCGGCCGCCGCCTGGTCGTGATCGTGAGCACCCACGCCCACAACGACCACGTCGACGCCGCGCCCGCGCTCGCCGCCCGCACCGGCGCGAAGATCCTGCTGCACGGCGACGACCTGCCGCTGTGGAAGCAGACCCACCCGGAGCGCTCCCCGGACGAAGAGCTGACGGACGGTCAGGTCATCGCGGTGGCCGGCATCGAGCTCACGGTGCTGCACACCCCGGGCCACGCGCCGGGCGCCGTCTGCCTGTACGCGCCGGCCCTCGGCACGGTCTTCACCGGCGACACCCTCTTCCAGGGCGGCCCGGGCGCCACGGGGCGGTCCTTCTCGGACTTTCCCACCATCATCGACTCCATCCGCGAGCGGCTGCTGACCCTGCCGCCGGAGACGGTCGTCCGCACCGGCCACGGCGACAGCACCACCATTGGCGCCGAGGCCCCGCATCTGGACGAGTGGATCGCCCGCGGCCACTGAGCCCCCATGGCCGCCGCACCCACGGGTGCGGCGGCCACCGCGGTCAGAGCGACCACACGTAGGCGTGGTCGCTCGCGGTCACCACCGCGAGCACGACCAGGTCGGCCGCCCCCAGTACGAGCCCCAGCACGGCCCGCCCGCGGCGGGCGGTCCCCTGGAACAGTGCCATCGAGCCCAGCACCAGGGCGGCGGGGCCGAGGACCACGCTGAAGACCAGCAGGCCCACCAGTCCGAGGACGAACGACGCCACCGCCGCGCCGTCCGCGTGGGCGCGGCGTGTGCTCACGGGTGTCCCGGGCATCGCTCACCTCTCCCTTCGGTGCGCGACGCGCCGGCGTGCCGCGTACAGCGCGAGCCACCCGACGATGCCGGCGGCGGCGACGAGGGTCACGTGCAGCGGCAGATGCGCGACCGGTCCGAGCAGCAGCCCGAACAGGGCCAGTGCGGCCACCAGGAACAGCATTCCGGTCCTTCCCTGTGCTCCGACGTTCCGGGAAATTCGGTGAACAGTTGTACACGGAGCTTCTGCCCACCACCGCCCCCGGAAAACGCGGACCGGCGCCCCGCGGGTGCCGGGACGCCGGTTCGGCCGGAAAGCGCGCCCGCCGCTCAGGCGGTGAGCACGCGCAGCGGCGCGCCGTCCCGGAAGGCCGCGATGTCCTCGACCGCCTGCTGGTAGAAGACCTCGTACGTCGCCTCCGTGACGTAGCCCAGGTGCGGGGTGAGCAGCGCGCCCGGCAGGCTCCGCAGGACGTCCCCGGCGGGCAGCGGCTCGGTGTCGTACACGTCCAGGGCCGCACCGGCGATCCGGTGCTCGCGCAGCGCGGCGACCAGCGCCGGGGTGTCGACGAGCGGACCGCGCGAGGTGTTGACCAGCAGCGCCGTGGGCTTCATCCAGCCCAGCTCCTCGGCGCCGACCAGCCCGGTACTGCGCGCGCTGAGCTTGTAGTGCACGGTGACGACGTCGGACTGCGAGAACAGCTCACGCTTGCCGACCGCCCGCGCGCCGCACGCGGCGGCGTGCTCCGGGTCGAGGTTGGCGCTCCACGCCAGGACGCGCATCCCGAAGGCGGTGCCGATGGAGGCGACCCGCGCGCCCAGCCGGCCCAGCCCCACCACGCCCAGCGTCCGGCCGTGCAGGTCGCCGCCGATCGTGTGCTGCCACTCACCGCGCCGCATCCCGGCCGTCTCCTCGGGGAGGTGCCGGACCAGCGACAGGACGAGCCCCCAGGTCAGCTCGGCCGTGGCGTGCGCGACGCTCTCCGTGCCGCACACCGTCACCCCGTGCCGGCGGGCGGCGTCCAGGTCGACGGAGGCGTTCGCCATCCCGGTGGTCACCAGCAGCCGCAGCGCCGGCAGCGCCGCGAAGCGCTCCTCGGTGAAGGGGGTGCGCTCGCGCATGGCGACCACCACGTCGAAGCCGTCCAGCGCCTCGGCCAGTTCGGCCGTACCGGAGACGTGGTCGTGGAGGAAGACCACCTCGGCTCCCAGCGCGTCCCAGTCGGCGAACCGGTGCGCCGCCTTCTGATAGTCGTCCAGGACGGCGATGCGCATGGTGCGGTCTCCTCAGCTCGATCGGTCGAACGGGTGTCCCCGGGGTCTGTCCTAGTATCTGCTCGGAAAGCGGCCGGATCCCGGCAGCCGCCGGAACCGGACGAGGGGTGGGCACGTGGAGACACCCGGCAGGCGGCGCCGGCTGCGCTGGTGGCCCCGCTCGCTGTACTGGCGCCTCGCGCTCGGCTTCCTGGCGATCACCACGGTCGGCGTCGCGGCCGCGGACGTCTACGCCGCGCACGCCCTCGCCGACGGCCTGCGGAACCGGCTGGACCAGCAGCTGGCCTCCATACGCCAGGACCGGCTCGACGAACTGGAGACCAGCTCTGACCTCAAGCCCGCCGGGGCGACGGCCGTGGTGCTGCTCACCGACGCCATCGGCAGGGTTGTCCAGCGCGAGTCCGGTGCGATGGTGGAGCGGGCCGTCATCCGGCTGTCCAGCGCCGACTTGGACCGCATGGCGACCGCCGGCCGGGCGGGCACGGTCGGCCCGGCCCCGATGCGGGCGGTCGTCGAGAAGCTCCCCGACGGCGGCTACCTGGTGATCGCGGAGTCCACCGCGGACGACGCGGCCACGGTGCACAACCTCGTGGTCATCGAGGCCGTCTCCGGTGTGCCGCTGGTCGCCGGAGTCGTGCTCGGCGCCCTGTACTTCAGCCGCCGCACCATCTCGCCGCTGAAGGAGATCACCGCCACCGCCCGCCGGTTCGCCGCCGAGGGCGCACTCTCGCAGCGGGTCGCCGCCCCGGTGTCGACGGCGGAGGTGGAGGCGCTGGCCGACGCCGTCAACGCGATGCTCGGCCGGGTCGACGAGGAGTTCAACCGCCGCCGCAAGGCCGAGGAGCAGCTGCGCGACTTCGTCGGCGCCGCCAGCCACGAGCTGCGCACCCCGCTCACCGCGATCGGCGGCTACGCGCAGCTGGTGCGCTTCGGTGCCCTCGACGACCCGGCCCGTCTGGACGACGCCATGCGCCGGGTGCAGAACGAGACCCGCAGGATGTCCGCCCTCGTGGACGAGCTGCTGCTGCTGGCCCGCCTCGACCAGGGCCGCCCCCTCGAGTGCCGCCCCGTGGACCTGGCCGAACTCTGCGCCGACGCGGTGGCCGACGCCCGCGTCGTCGACCCCGACCGCCCGGTGACCCTCGTCGTGGAACCCGGGCCCCACATGGTGACCGGTGACCCCGACCGGCTCCGTCAGGTGGTCACCAACCTGCTGGCCAACGTGGTCGCGCACACCGCCCACGACGTCCCCGCCGAGGTGCGGGTCGGCCGCGAGGGCGACGAGCAGATCGTCGACGTCATCGACGGCGGGCCCGGGATACCCGAGGAACTGCGCGAGCGGATCTTCGAGCGGTTCTTCCGCGCCGGCGGCGGCACCCCCCGCCCCGCCCGCCGGTACGACAGCCCTGTTGCAAATCCCGCGCGCCCCGTGCAGCGCCTAATCCGACCCCCGGGTCTCTGCGCTTGCTCACTTGCTCTTACACCACACAGGCCACCCCGCCCACCGACGGCGCGCCAGTGGGCGTGCCACCCCACAATGCCGCCCG
>NZ_JARAVO010000204.1:0-17740 GCF_033792805.1 Streptomyces sp. PA03-1a | reverse complement strand
CCCCACCCAGCAAGGAGAGGCCCACGATGACCGACACCGCCACGACCCCCGCCCGCACGACCGCAGCCGATGCCTTCAACGACGCCTACGCCGACGCCAAGAACGGACGCCGCGCGGCCGTGGCCGCCGCCGCAGCCTTCGCCGCCACCCTCATCCGCCCCCACTTCCCGGCGGCCGCCACGATCAGCGTCGACACCACCGACGGCGAGCTGCGCACCATCCGGGACGCCGACCGCTCCGCCCTCTGGTACGCGCCGGCCAGCGCGGGCGCCGGACTCCCCGACGCCATCGCCGAGGACATCGCCGACGTCATGCGGGACATCCTGGAGCTGGGCGCCCACGAGACGGCGCTCGAGGACGCCGGGTGGACGAACCCCGACGCCTACGACGACGTGTACGACCTCGAACTCCCCGGCACCCCGGACGCCCGGGAGCGCCGCGAGTACATCGTCGCCGGTGTGAACCGGGGGACCGGCTACACCCTGTGGGACGTCGCCCCCGCCCCCACCGACCCGGACAAGCGGACCCGCATCCTGGAAGAGCTGGGGGTCGACGCGGCCGACGCGCTCGGCGCCATCCAAACCGTGTGGGCCGCCACCGCCCGCGAGGCCGTCACCACCCTCCTCGCCCAACTCGGCCAGCGGTCCGGCCTCGCCGACTACGGGCTCACCGACGACAGCAACACCGACTGCCTCGGCCCGTCCGCCGACGCCGAAGCCGGAACCAAGTCCGGTGAGGCCCGCGCGGCGACCCTCGTCGGCGGCGCCCTCCACGAGGCGCACGGCACGTTCGTACCGGGACCCTTCGAGTTCATCGTCACCGACGCCGCAGGGGCACCCGCACGCGAGACCCGCGACCGCATCCGGGCGGCCATCGCGAACTCCGGAATCCAGTGGCCGCTCGGCACCCTGACGGTCCGTACGGGCTGGGCCGGACAGAACGCGGCCGGTGACCTCGCCGTCGCCTGCGCCGCTCTCGCCGCGGCCGGCTACGTCCCGGCGGCAGCGCTGGAGTACGTGGCCATCCTTGGAGAACTCGGCCTCGACGGCACGGTCCGGCCCAGCGGCGACGTGCCCGCCGCCGTCCGCGCCGCGCGCGAAGCGGGCCGACGCACCGCCGTCGTCCCCGCCGAGCACGGCGCGCTCGACCTGCCCGGCGGGTTCGTGTGCGGCGCGGGCAACCTCGGCGACGCCTTGGCCCTGCTCGAACGCGGCGCCCAGGTCCTCCAGTAGCAGCCGAACGGTACGGGCCGGGGAGCAGGCAGCGCCCCCCGGCCCCCGCCTCAGTCCACCACAGCACACCAGGAGGAGAACCGATGTACGCACACTTCGCACTCCCGACCACTCGCGCCACCGCCTACACCGCGGGTCTCATCGACGGCGGCGCGGCCATCCAGATGCAAGGCGACCGCTACAAGATCAGGATCAGCCAGGACGCCGGGGCCGACGGTGAAGCGCTCTGCCGGTGGCTGCTGTCGGTCTGGGAGTGCGGCGCGGTGATCTCGCCGGAGCGGCCTTGGCAGGGCGGCACGCAGTGGTCATGGTTCGTGGCCCAGGCGCGGGGCGTGGAGCACGTGCTGACGCAGTGCCTGCCCGACCTGCGGGCCGCCCGGCAGCCCGCGACCGATGGACTCGCCTGGGCCCGGCGGCACCTCGCCACGGGCCGGGGGTTCCGCTGGACGCCGGGCGAGGATCGGTGGCTGCTCGACCACTGGGGCAAGTCCGACGAGGAGCTGGCCGCCGACATGGGCCGGACCGCGGACGCCGTCCGGCACCGCCGGTTGCAGCTTCCGGCCCCGCAGGGCCTCTGACCTGCGGTTTCCTTGACGATTCCTTGACCAATCCCACTTGGATCCCGAGGGTATCCAAGTGGGTTTGGGCAAGGATGAAGGTAGCTCAACCAACCACCACAAACCGGGAGGCAAGCCCATGACCGCCACCACCGCCACCGCCACCGCCGAGGCCACTGAGACCGCGAAGAAGGCGCCCGCCCCCAAGGCCCCGAAGACCGCGAAGAAGGCCCCGGCGCCCAAGAAGGCGGCGCCGGCGAAGAAGGCGCCCGCCAAGAAGGCCGACGCCCCGGCCAAGAAGGCGGCGCCCGCGAAGAAGGCGGCCCCGGCGAAGAAGCCCGAAGCGACGGCCCCGGCCCCGGCCGAGACGGCGCCCGTCGGCGGGCGGGTGAGCCAGCGCACCATCCCCATCGACCGCATCAGCCCCGACCCGGGCCAGCCCCGCAAGAACTTCGACCCCGAGAAGCTGCAGGAACTCTGCGACTCCATGAAGGAGCTCGGCCAGCTCCAGGCGATCACCGTCCGCCACCTCAACCAGGGCTTCTACGTGATTGTCATGGGCGAGCGCCGGTGGCGGGCCGCCCAGATGGCCGGCCTCACCGAGATGCACGCCATGGTCCTCCGCGACCTCACCGACCCCGGCGAGACGTTCGCCCGCCAGGTAGCCGAGAACGTCGGCCGCGCCGACATGACCCCCCTCGAAGAGGCGCAGGCATTCCAGGAGCTGATCGCCGAACACGGCTACACCCCGGAGGAGGTCGCCAAGCGGGTCGGCAAGTCCTGGAACCACGTGGACCTGCGCCTTTCCCTCCTCAAGCTGACCCCGGCCATGCAAGAGGCCCTGCTGAAGAACCACATCCCGGTCGGCCTCGCGTGGTACGTGTCCCAGCTGTCCGGCGACAACCAGAACGCGTTCCTCGCCCGCTGGGCCCGTGGCCTCTTCAACACCATCCGGGACGCCGAGGCGTTCTGCCAGATGTGCAGGAACGAGGAGCAGCGGCAGGCCACCCAGGGCAGCATGTTCGTCCTCGCCGAAGAGGTCCACGAGGCCGGCGACAAGGGCGTCCAGGACGGCATGTTCGCCCACCTCGACCTCCCGGTCGACGAGCGCGAGCGCATCGTCACCGACCGCCAGAAGCTCGTCAAGAAGATCCACAAGCTGTCCGAGGCCGGGGAGATCCTGACCGAGATCGCCGCGATGGACCCGGCCGAGCTGGCGCTCCTCCTCGCCGGAGCGCACGGCGGGATCCCCGGCAACCGGATGCGCATCGACCACCTCAAGACCGTGGCCGCCAAGGCATCCACCCAGATCCGCCAGGCCGCCGCGATGGCCTCGGTGCAGGCCAACGCCATCCGCGTCGCCCCCGACGCCGAGGCCCCGGCGGCATGACCCCACAGACTCCCCCCGGGGGCCACGGCCAGACGGCCAGGCCCCCGGGGGGCCCACCCGAACCCACCACCCAAGGAGAACCAGCCGTGATCGACATGAGCACCCCCGAGCCCCCCACCGAACGCATCGTCGTCCCCCAGCCGCTCCAGCTCGCCACGAGCCGGTACCAGAACTGGCACCAGGACGGCGGGTACCTGCCGCTCGGGATCACCGTCGGCCGGCCCCGGTTCGTCCGCTACCCGTACATCAGCATCAGCGTCCTCGCCCCACACGAACTGTTCCGGCCGCCCTACAAGGGCGTGGACAACATCCCGCTGGAACGCCGCGTGTACCGGGAGCGGCTGCGGACCTTCGAGGACGACATCCTGACCGCGCTCCGCGAGGTCGCCGACGGGCACCCCGACACCCCCGGCGTCCTGATGTGCTTCGAGGACGTCAACGGCGGGTCGGCGTGCCACCGGCAGTGGGCGGCCGAGTGGTTCGGGCAGCGCTTCGGCTGGGACGTCCCCGAACTCCCCGACCCCGAAGGTGCGGCCCCGAGGCGGCGCAAGACCGCCGCCCCGAAGGCCACCGCGGAGGCCGTGGGGGAGGAACCGACGCTGTTCTGACCACCCGTCACGCCCGTGGCCGGGGAGGCGATTCCTCCCCGGCCATCGGCACGCTGAGGGGACGAACCAGGCGAAGTGCTAGCATTCCCCCCGCGCACCCTCCGCGGGCAGCTCGGTTGGATCGAGCACCGGTTCTCGTAGCCGGAGGTTGGAGGTTCGAGTCCTCCTCCGCGGTCCGCACCCGGCCCCGCTCGGTCACACCGAGCGGGGCCGGCTTCGTTGATCGGCCCAGCGGCTACCCTGTCCCCCCGAACGCTGCTGGTTGTGGGCCGAGCGACCGCTGACTCCCCCTGGGGACCCCCATGCCCGCAGGTTTCGCACAGCCCGGCGTGCTCTTCGCCGGGAACTCCTCAGCCCCAGACCGCGCCTTCTACCGGCAGGTCTTCAACAAGCTCCCCCGCGACCGCTACACCCGCTATGTCGAGGTAGGGGTGGGCTCGTTCGCGGCCGCCCTCGTCGCGGCGAACGCCGGGATCCCCCCGGCCTCCATGGAGACCTCCGACGTCACCCTCTACACCGGCATCGTCGGTACCTGCGTGTCAGGCGGCGACCTGGAGTCGCTGGGCATGACGCTCGACGGCGACCCGGTCGAGCTGCCCGACGCGCCGATCGTCGAGCAGGCCGCGCACCTCCTGTACGTGCACTGGCTGGCCCGCATGCAGGCCAAGGGCGAGGCCGAGTACTGGACCCACCTCGTCACCGACCTCGTCGACCGCGAGGCCGACCACAAGAAGCGGCTCGTCGGCTCGCTCACGTCGCTCGCCGAACGCCTCCAGGGCGTGAAGTTCACGCCGAAGTGCATGTGGGACCACATCGCCGAAGTCGAGGACGACCCCGGGTCGATCATCATCGCGGCGCCGCCGACGTACCGGGCGGGCTTCGAGAAGTTCTTCGACACCGGCGGCCGCGTCGAATGGGACGAGCCCGGCTACTCGATCTTCGACCCCGAGGTCGACATGAAGCGGCTCGCCGACCACATGGAGGGCAAGGCCGCGCTGCTGATGTTCCTCCAGGAGGAGCGCAGCGGCATCGCCGCCCACCCGACGCCGGTGTTCGCGCACCCCCTGGGCGAGGTCGCCCGCGCCTACGTCATCAGCAACCGGCCGGAAGAGATCTTCAAGCTCACCGGCGGGCCCAAGGTCGCGTTGGGCATGGCCCGGTCGACCGGCCCTACCTCCCTACCGATCATCCCGCCGGATCACCAGGTCACCGACCAGTCCCGAGTGGACGTCGTCGCCGCCAAGGGCACAGAGGTCGACTACTACCGCGACCTGTGGATGCACCGCCTGGCCGCCGCGCCCGGCTCGTACAACATGCTCGTCATCGTCGACGGCTACGTGGCCGGCGTCCTCGGCTACGGCGCCGAGACGATGACCCGCCCGTACCCGGGCGCCACCAAGTACACGTCGCACCTGCTGATGCGGTTCGCGTTCGGCGCCCCCCACAACGACCTGCGGCTGACCCGCCTGGCGACGATGCTCGCGCTGCGCCGCGACACCGCGAAGCACGTGTTCACCGGCGCCTCCGAGATTCTCCTCGCCGCGTCGAACGGCCTGGTCACCGTCGAGTACACCCGGCACCCCGAAGCGAAGGGCCTGCGCGGCCTGATGACGCTCGACGCCCGCGACAAGCACCCCGACGGCTACAAGCTGTCGTACAGCGCCGGCTGGGGCAACGACAGCATCACCACCACCCTCACGAAGTTCCTGGACAAGGAGAAGTCATGGCGCGCAAGCCGCAGCAAGGCGAAGAAGTGACCGCCCCGGCCGACGGCCAGGCCCCGGCCGTCGCCGTCCCGGACCCTGAGGCGCCGGATGCGCCCGCGGCTCCCGCGCCCGAGAACCAGGACGCGCCCGGCTCCGCGGTCCCCATCGAGGAGCCGGCGGGGGGCCGCGTCACGGACGGCCGCCTGGAGTGGGGCACGGAGAACCCGCCGCAGGACGTCATGCAGATCGGCGAAGACCTGTACATCAAGTGGGTCGACGTCACCTCCCTCCGAGAGCAGGACATCAACGCCCAGGTCATGCAGCCCCGGCACTTCGAGCGGCTCACCGGCAACATCCGCAAGCGCGGCGCCCTCGAATCCCTGCCCTACTGCCACCAGCCCGGACTGACCGGCCCCATCGAGGTCATCTCCGGCCACCACCGCTCCCGCGCCGCACGCGCCGCCGGCCTGCCCCGCATCCCCGTCATCGTCGACGCCCGCCGCATGCGCCGCTCCGAGGTCATCGCCAAGCAGATCGCCCACAACGAGCTCCACGGCAACCCCGACAAGGACGTCCTCGCAACCCTCGTCGCGATGATCGACAACGTGGACGACCTGATCGCCACCGGCCTCGACGAGTCCCAGCTCCCCACCGTCGAACCCGACGACACCAAGCTGGCCATCCCGCACGGCGAATTCGACTGGCGCGCCTGCACCCTCATGTTCCTGCCCCACCAGATGGAGGACTTCAAGGCCGCCATCACCGCCATCGCCTCCGGCACCGACGTGGTCGGCGTCGCCTCGGTCGACCAGTTCGAAGAGTTCGCCTCCGCCGTCTACGCCTTCGGCCGCTGCAAGGAGGTCCGCAACTTCACCACCATGGTCGCGCTCCTCACTGACATCGCCCGTCGCGAAGTCGCACAGGCGGCGGAAGAAGCAGCAGAGCGCACGGAGCACGAACCCGCCAACGCTTGACCCAGCCCCCACGCCTTCCCAACGCCCCCGCACCGATCACGACCAACACCCTCCCGGCACAGGAAGGCGTGGGGACAACCCACCCCCACAACACCCACACACCTGCACGTCAGGACCGTGACCACCATGACCAACCGCATCACCCTTGACCCCGCCATCGACCCCTGGGAACGACAGCCCGGAGAGTCCGCCAAGCGCCACCAACGCTTCCTCGCCTTCCGCGACCTCGGCCTCACACGAACCCTTGCAAAAGCGTCAGACGGCCTTGCACTTTCGTACAGCCATGTACGAGCCCTCGCAGCCCAGTACCGCTGGCAGGACAGGGCCAGCGCCTGGGACGCCCACCAGCAGCGCCAGTACACCGCCGAGATCGAGGAAGAGCGCCGCAAGGCCGCCCGCGACGACGCGAAGATCCTCCGCATCATGACCGGCATGGTCGGCCAGGCCCTCCCGCACGTGCAGCAGCTGGCCGCCAACATGACGATCGGCGAGTTCACCAAGTTCGTCGAGACGACGATGCGGCTGCGGCGGAACCTGTTCGGCGACCCGACGGAGACGATCGCGGTCACCGGGCCCGGCGGCGACCCGCTCGCCGTCCAGGTCCAGGAGTTCGCGGCGATGCCCCCGGAGCAGCGGCGCGTCCGCCTGGCCGAGCTGGCGGCGACCGTCGCCCGGCGCGCTCGCGCGATGGATGGCACCGACGACGAGGACGACGGTGAGGAGACGTACCCGCTGGAGGACGAGGGCGACGACGAGGGCGCCGAGGCGGGCGAGGACGAGGCCGGCGAGGAGGGCGAGCCCGCGCCGGACGAGCGCAGCGGTGACGAGTGACCACCCTGCCCGCATCCGGCGAGCTGGACCACCTTGACGACGGCGCGGTGTTCCAGCGGCTCCATGCTGCCAAGGCGGCCGCGGCCCAGGACCTGCTGAAGGACCCCGCGACGCTCGCGCGGGGACTCGACGCCGGGTACCGGATGCGCCCGCACCTGAAGGTCATCAGCAACGCGCTCGTTGGGCTGGAGCGCGGCGAGTACGACCGGCTGCTGATCTACACCCCGGCGCAGGTCGGGAAGTCGACCACTGTGGCGGAGTGGTTCCCGTTCTGGTGGCTGCTGCTCCACGGCGAGGACCGTGTGGCCGTCGCCTCGTACTCGGATGACCTGGCGCTGCGTCGGGGTAAGGCGATCCGGCAGTACATCAACGAGTACGGCGGCGAGTACGGGCTGTCGCTGCTGGCCGGCTCGGAGGCCGCGCAGGACTACGACACGAACCAGGGCGGTGGCGTCCGCTCGGTGCCGCTCGGCGGCTCGCTGACCGGCTTCGACGTCAACCTGCTAGTCGTCGACGACCCGCACAAGGACCGCGCCGAGGCCGAGTCGAAGAAGATGCGCGAACGCGTCCACGACTGGTGGTCGTCGGCCGCGCTGAAGCGTCTCCAGCCCGACCGTCACGCTGTGGTCGCGATCCAGACGCGATGGCACCCGGACGACTTCGCCGGACGCCGGCTCGCGGAGGACGGCCGCCTCGAGGACGGCGGCAAGTGGAAGGTCGTCCACCTCCCGGCCATCGCCAACCCCAGCAAGTTCGGCCCGGATCCGCTCGGCCGGCGTGACGGTGACCCGCTGACACACCCGAAGATCCCCACCCGGAACCGGAAGCGACTGATGGCGTGGTGGGCGGCCGACAAGGCCGGTTCCAGCGTCCGTGACTGGCACGCCCTGTCGCAGGGCGACCCGCAGCCCTCCGAGGGCGCCCTGGTCTCCCGGGACCTGCTGCGCGCGATCCGCGACGGCATCACCGTGATCGAGCCGCAGAAGATCGCCGTCTCCATCGACCCGTCCGGTGGTGGCCGCGACGTCGCCGGTGTCATCGGCGGGTTCCTCGGCGAGGACAAGCGCGTGTGGATCACGCACGACGTGTCGGCCGCGATGTCGTCCGCCGAGTGGTCCCGCCGGGCCTGCCTCCTCGCCTACCAAACGAACGCCTCGGTCATCTACGTCGAGTGGAACTTCGGCCGCGACATGTGCACCCTGGCCATCGGTACGGCGTGGGAGGCCCTGCAGACCGAGGGCCGCATCCCGAAGAAGCAGCTGATGCCGCTCATCGACCCCGTCCACGCCAAGCAGGGCAAACTGTTGCGCGCCGAGCCGATCGCCCAGCAGATGGTCGAGGACAGGGTCCGGCTGCGCGGCGCGTTCGTCGATCTTGAAAACGAGTGGGCGACCTGGCAGCCGACGGACTCCGACAGCCCCGGCCGGATCGACGCCTCGTGTGTCCTGGTGTACGGCCTGATCCCCGAGGTCAACAAGGGCGCCATCGTCCACGCCCCGCTGCCGACGGCCCCTCAGCCGGCCCAGTTCGGGCGGCAGCCCGGGGCGGCGGCGTCCGCGTACGGACGGAGGATCGGCGGGTGACCGGACATCTGGTCGGTGTTCTATGGCAAGTTCCCCTCCATCCGCGACGCCTTCGCCGGAGAACGGGAGCGATGGGTCGCAGCGTCGTTCGTTGTGCCGAAGGGCACGTGTTCAGCACCGCTACGTTCCCGATGCAGACCCAGGCTTCGCGTGCCGTCACCGAGACATACAACGGTCGGTTCAATGTCGGAGGGTGACGGTTTGTGACGAGGTGGAGGCCAAGATCGCCCCGCCTGGTACTTCCAGATGGGCCGCGCCGCGAGGAGGTAGTGCCCCCTGGCCAGCGGGTTTGCGTCGGTAGGCCCAAGCGGCGCCCCTAGGGGCCCAGTTGGGGGCCCCGGGCCGGGTCGGCTCGATTCGGCCCGGAGCCCCGGCCGCGGGTAACCTGCCGGAGACGCGCAAAGGGAGCCCCACCCCGGCTGTGGTTTCGAGGCCTGCCGGGAGGGCTCCCTGCGTCGCACCGTTCCGACTCAACTTGCAGGAGGGTCTTCCAGTGCTGGAGCCAGTTAAGCGCAGGGTGCCGCGCTCCATCAAACTCGCGGTTCAGAACACCTACGTCCGGTGGGCGCTCAAGGGCGCCTCGTACAAGGCCGGCACCACCGCCGTCGGCCTGATCATCCTGTGGTGGCAGACCCGCCACTGACCAGGACATTCGAGGGCCCCGCACCACTCCGGTGCGGGGCCCTCGGGCGTTCCCAGCCGGTCACGGCCGCGGTGCAGAGCAACCCGGCGGGGTGACGACCTGCATGCGGCACCGCACCGTCCCGTCGACCTCCTCCACCACGAAGCCGATGCCGTCGACTGCGCGCTCCGCGATCCAGTCCCGCACGCACTCCACCATCTCGCCCGTGCCGCGCAGCGTCACGTTGACCACCCCCGGGTGCGGCAGGGGCATCAGGTCGGCGTCCAGGTACGAGGTCATGACCATGACCTTGCCGGTGGGGAAGTTCGACAGGCCGGCGCCGCGCCGCGATCACCCGCCCGGCCGCCCCGAGGTGCCCCGCCGCCGCGGCGCCGCCACACTGTGAGCGAAGTGGCCGAGGGCTTTCCTCTCCCCGTTGGAGCCCTCGTTGCCATGGCCGGGCCCCCGTCATGCGGTTGACGGGGGCCCGCTCGTCGTACCCGCACGCCCCCGCGGGAGTCATCTGCCCGCGTTGCGCGTCTCTGTGTGCAGGGATGTTAGGGAGGGGACGCGTGGGAGACAGAGAAACAGCGAGACAGGCCCGGCTGCGCCTGACCAGGCGTCGGCCGGCACCGAACCGCGTGCAGGCTAGGGAACGCGCCGAGCAGCCGGAGGCACCGCGCAGCTGGTGGCGCCGAATCTCGTGGGTCGGAATAGTCACGAATATCACCGTCGTCATCGGTATCGGAAGCCTCGCATTCACGGGGATCGCCACCTACTACGGTGCAGCCGTGTCTCGGGACCAGCTGAAGCAGTCGCAGCAGCAGGACGAGGACCAGAAGCGCGCACAGGCGTCCCGCGTCTCGTTCTGGACGGAGAGACCGGTTAACGGTGGCGACAGGCTGCACCTGATGAATCGGTCGCCGGACCCTGTGACGGATATCCGTGCCTTCTTCATAGCGACGCGGCTCAGGAGCGGAGGCATTGATGCCGTCCCGTTCCGGCTGTGGTTGGTGACCCTGCCCCCCTGCTCGGACACCGTGATCGAAGCCAAGACTCTCCGGTACAGCGGTGATGCCCGCTCCAACGACAGCCCGTGGGAAGCCCCGTATGCCACCGATGAGGTGGATGCTGAGGTCAAGGATTCGCAGGGTCCCTGGTTCATCGAAGCGGCCACTTTCAAGGCCGGCATCTACTTCCTGGACCGCGACGGCGCGGCCTGGACCAGGACTCCGCGTGGGTTGGATTACGGCGAGGAGCCTCCGGCAGACGTGCCTCCGGACACGCCGACCGGCAAGGTCGTGGGCGAGCCCCTGGTGAAGCCCGTCAAGTCCTGCGGCGACGACGCGTCGAGCTGAGGGGAGGAGGGCCGACGGCTGCGGGGTGCACACATCCCCCGCGCCGGCCGAGCGTGCCGTCGGCCCCCGTGACGGGCAGCCTACACAACCCGGCCCGTAGCGCCCTCAATCCGGAGTGATCGGAAATAGTGGGCCTGACCTGCGGTTTCTGATCACAACGCCCGAATCGGGGCGCACCCTATGATGTCCGCCGACATCCGGCGGATCTTCACCAGAGGGGCGAACCTTGATCGGTCCCGTTGAACTCGCCCTGCTGGGGCTCGCGGGCTACCGCGGCACCCAGCTGCTCGTCCACGACGCCATCCTCGACCCGGCCCGCGACAAGGTGTTCGCCTGGCATCTGGACCGGCCCGACTCCAAGCCCCGCACGTTCGTCATCACCCTGATCTCCTGCGTGTACTGCACGGGCTGGTGGGTTGCGGGCGCGCTCCTCGCCACGTACCTCCTCGCGACGGGTCGGTTCGATGACGCGCCGCTCCTCGTCCACGGCATCGAGTGGCTGGCCGTCGCAGGCGCCGCCGTCCTCATGAACCGGGTCGACGACACGATGGGCCGGGTGGCGCCGTGACAGCGAACCTCACGGCCGCCGCAGCCCGCTACACCGCCCGCAAGATCCGCGGGAAGAACTTCACCCCGGACCAGTCCTGGCAGGTCCGGGCCTGGCAGATGTACCACGCGGTGCCCGAGGTGCGGTTCGCCGCGAACTGGATCGGCAGCGCCATGTCCGGCGCTCTCCTGTACGCGGCCCGCCGTGCCGACGACGGCACCATTGAGCGCGCCCCCGACGGGCACGCCGCGACCGAGATCGTGTCCCAGATCGCCGGCGGGCCCGACGGCCAGGCCAAGATGCTCGGCTCGTTCGGACGGCACCTCACGGTGGCCGGAGAGGGCTGGATCGTGGTCCGCCCCAACGGGGACGTCCTCAGCCCGGACAGCCCCGAAGACGGCCACGACTGGCGGGTCCTGTCGGTCCGTGAGGTCCGCCAGCAGTCCGGGAAGCTCATCGCCGACATCGACGGCGAAGAGGTCGCCATCCCCGAGGGCGACCCCGAGAACCTCGCCCCGGACTCGCCCTTGGCGATCCGCGTGTGGGAGTCCGACCCGGAGCGGGCCATCGAAGCCGACTCCCCGGTCCGCTCCAGCCTGGATCTGCTGGAAGAACTCCAGCTGCTGAACGCCGCCGTGAAGGCCATCGCCCGGTCCCGGCTCACCGGCCGCGGGCTCCTCCTCGTCCCCAAGGGCACCCGCTTCCCGACCGCCCCCACCCAGGGCGACGCCGAGGACGACCTGATCGAGATCCTGATGACGGTCGCCGAGACCGCCATCAAGGAGCCGGAGAGCGCGGCCGCCACCGTGCCGATCGTGCTGGAGGTCCCCGCCGAGTCGATCTCGGACTTCAAGCTGCTGACGTTCGAGTCGGACTTCGACGACCTCGCGCTGAAGCTCCGCGAGGAGGCCGTCAGGCGCTTCGCGATCGGCCTGGAGATCCCCGCCGAGATCCTGCTGGGCCTGGGCGACGTCAACCACTGGTCGGCGTGGGCGCTGACGGAGGAGGCGATCCGGCTCGGCATCGAACCGAAGCTCGCCACCATGTCCTACGCCCTGACACAGCAGTGGCTCCGCCCCCTGCTGGAAGCCGAAGGCGTCGACGACTGGCACCGGTGGCTGGTCTGGTACGACAGCAGCCCCCTGCGCGTACGCGCGAACCGGTCCGAGACCGCGCTGCAGGTCTACGACCGGGGAGTCATCTCCGACGAGGCGCTGCGCCGAGAGACCGGCTTCGACGACGCCGACGCGCCCTCCGACGAGGAGCAGGCCAAGCGCGACAAGAAGCAGGCCGACGAGGAGGAGCCGCAGGAGCCAGCCGACCCGGAGCTGCCGGTCGACGAGACCACCAGCGAGCCCGACACCCAGCCGAACCAGCCCGCCGAAGACCTCCCCGCCTCCGCCGTGCGCCCCGACCACACGGCCCTGTACGCCGCAGCGGACGGCCTGATCTGGGCCGCCCTGTCCGCAGCGGGGGAGAAGCTGAAGCGCACCCCGGCCTGCCCCCGCTCCGAGCGGTCCAAGGCACGCGAGATCCAGGCCGCAGCCCTCCACACCGCCCTGCCGGTCGACGCCGACGGCGTGGAGAAGTGGCGGCTCCTCGATGGGGCGTGGACCCGCGTCCCCGAGATCGCCGGCCGGTACGGCCTCGACCCCGACTGCCTGACCGCGTCCCTCGACGACTACGCCCGCGAGCTGATCGCCGCCGGAGTAGAGCACGACTACGGCGTGGTCCCCGGTGTTCTCACCTCGTGCCTGGCAGCCGCATGATGCCCGCCCCCGCCCCGCTCCTCACGGTCGTCCCCGGCAACGTCGTCACGGCCTGGTGCTACCGCTGCAAGGCGTGGACGCGCCTCGACGGCCAACTCCTGCTGCTCGCGGCCGAAGGGGTGTCGACGGTCGGCACCTGGTCGTGGTGCGAGATCTGCGAGGACCCCAGCGAACAGGAGGTGCCCCGCCGTGGCGGAGCCGCCTAGCGAGAACCAGCCGTCGTACGCGCCCACCGCCGTCGCGGACATCAACCAGCGGTGCCCCGAATGCGGCGGGGACTTCCTCACCATCGTCACGGTGTCGGTCGTGGTCCCGGACGGATCGCGACCCGCCGGGGGCTGGGCGTACTGCACGGCGTGCTACGCCCTGCCCCACCCACGGCTGGAGCTGCCCCGTGGCTGACGAGACACCACACGTGGCGCCACCCGGGCACAGCCGCGCCTCCCACCGCGCGCACGGCTGGTGCTCCCGCTGCCCGGGCCGGGAGGTCTGGGAGGAGCTGCACGCCTGGCGCATCCGGGAGAACACGCTGGAGGGCGAGCCGGGCGTGCCGGACAAGGCCGTCGGCCCGAGCCCGGAGGTGCAGCGCCGTGGCTGACCTTGACGCTGCTCTCGACGCGGCCGAGGAGCAGGTGGCCCGCACGGTCTCCGAGGTCCTCGGCGAGGTCGCCGCCGAGTTCGCCCGCGAGCTGGCCGACGCCGACGAGATCGTGGCCGCCCGGTTCTCCGTGTCCCGGATCCGCCGCATGTTCACCTCCCGCATGCCGCGCATCGTGCGCCGCCTCCTGGGCGTCGCGGAGGACGCCGCCCACCAGGCCGCCGAGTCCGTGGATGCCGAACTCCCCGACACCTGGGAGGACCTGCCGGGCCGGTACGACGACGACACCCTGCCCGGCCCGTTCCGGGCGTACGTGGAGACCACAGAGCACCTGCTGCGCGCGGTCGGGGAGCGGCTGTCCGACGTCGCTACCCGCGAGCTGTCCGAAGGCGTGGAGGCAGGGGAGACCATCGACCAGCTCCGGGCCCGGCTGCGGGTCGCGTTCGCCCGCGAGGGCGCCCAGCTCGGCGACGCCCGCGAGGAGCGCATCGCCCGCACCGAAGCCGGACGCGCCTGGAACACGGCGACCCTCGCGGCGGCGCGGGAGGTCACCGGCCCGGACCGGCCCATCGTGAAGCAGTGGATCACCCGCCGGGACAGCCGGGTCCGTGAGTCCCACGAGGACGTCAACGGACAGATCCGCCTCGTCGACGAGACGTTCACGGTGTCCGGGATCGAGATGGACTCGCCGCACGACCCCACGGCTCCTGCGTCGGAGGTCGTGAACTGCCGCTGCGTCCTCGCTTTGTACCCGGAAATCCGAAGTGCCGCATTTGATTCTCAAGCGAGCCCACGGGCCCGCGTCTTCGAATCGCAGGAGCCGCCCGTGACGACCGCCCCCAGCCCCGCTCTGCAGGCCGCCGCTGACGGCTCCCACCTGAACGGCGCGATGATCGCCCTCATCCCGTCCGAAGAGGACGCGCAGCGCCTGGCCCTCGACGGCGGAGAGGCCGCCGAGGAACTGCACCTGACGCTGTACTTCCTCGGCCAGGGCGCCGACTGGAGCGACGAGTCCCGCACCGACCTGACCGAACAGGTCCGGTATGCCGCCGCCGACCTCGGCGGGCCCGTCCACGCCCGCGCGTTCGGCGCAGCCCACTGGAACGCCGGAAGCGACGAACCGTCATGGGTGTGGTCCGTCGGCGATGACCGCGACCGCCCCAGCGGGGCCCCCACGCTCGGCGAGGCCCGCGCGGCTGCAGGCGTGGCCCTGGACGACGCACGCGGCCCCGAGATCCCCGTGCAGCACTCCCCATGGCAGCCGCACGTGTGCGCCCAGTACAGCGATGACTTCGGGCTGCTGGCCGCGCTCGTGGAACGCCTCGGCTCGATCACCTTCGACCGCATCAGGGTCGCCTTCTCCGGTGACCACACGGACATCCCGCTCGGCCCCGACGAGGAGGAGGCCCCCATGGAAGAGACCACCGCGGCGGCGGCACCGTCCGCCCGCTCCTGGTCCACCCCCGACGACACCGCGATCGCCTTCGAGAACCAGGAGACCGGCGACGGCCGGATCTTCGCCGCAGGCTCCCTGTACTGGGAGAGCGGCCCGTTCCCGCTCCAGTACGCCGACGAGATGCTGATGGGCCACCAGGGCGCCGAGCTCGCCGGCGCCATCGACACGATGGGCCGCGACGGCGACCGCATCACCGCGGCGGGCGTTCTTTACGCCGACCGCCCGGCCGGGGCCGACGCGTGCACGCTCCTCGACCAGGGCGCCCCGCTCGGGGTATCCGTCGACCTCGACGACGTCGACGTGGAGTTCGTCGACCGCACGCTGACCACCGACGAAGACGGCATGATCATCTTCGCTGCGGCTCTGCCGTCGGCGTCGGTCATCCGCCTCGAAGACGGCGGCTGGATGCTGTCGGCACGCACCGTCGCCGACTGGACCGCGGCCGGAACCTCGCTGGCCCGTACCGGCCGGGCCGTGCAGCTCATCACCGGCCCCGGCGGGCGGGTCTCCGCCGCAGCGGCCCGCCTCGCCTTCGGAGACATGCTGACCGCGGCCGCCGGAGACGCCGACGACCCGGAGGGCGGGGTCGTCGTGCACTCCGAGTCGTCCGGGGACTTCCTGCTGCGCATCACCCGGGCCCGCGTCCGGGGCGCCACCCTCGTCTCCATGCCCGCCTACGACCGGGCCCGCATCGTCCTCGACCCGCCCGAGGAGCAGGAGGCCTCGGCCGCGCCGGTCATCGTCGCCGCCGACCAGGACCCGCACCAGCGCGTCGTCACGTACGTACGGTCGTCGCCGGTGCCGGTCGGCGCCCGCCAGGTCTGCCAGGCCCTCGGCATGAGCATGGACGTCGCCCGTGGTCACCTCGTCCGCGCCGCTGAGGCAGGCCGCATCGTCCGCCTCGCCCCCGGCCAGTACGTGGGTTCCTCCACCATCCCCGAGGGCCAGCACGTCACCGCGTCCGCCGGCGAGGACCTGACGGAGCTGGAGGCGTCGGCGTGGACGGCGATGCGCGACACGGACCCCATGCCCGCCGCCTGGTTCCGGGAGCCCACCGCCGAGGAACTGCCCCCGGGCTCCGGAGGCGTCCACTACGCGGGCGGCCGGATCTACGGCTGGGTCGCGCAGGCCGGCGAACCCCACGCCGGGTTCCCCGGCCGGAACCTGACCATCGAGTCCCTGGGCCGCATCGACCTGTCGCACTTCCTGCGGGCCCGCTTCAAGCTCGACAACGGCAAGCAGGTCCGCGCCGGGGCCTTCACGATGAACGTCGGCCACCACCGCGACGGAGCCGAGTGCGAGTCCGCTGCCTGCCAGTTCGACGACACCCGCACCGTCGCCGGGATCGTCACCGTCGGCATGAACGAGCGCGGCATGTGGTTCTCCGGTGCCGCCGCGCCGTGGCTGTCCGAGTGGGACCGGCAGGTGTTCTCCGCGTGCCAGCCCAGCTACCACATGACGAAGGGCGCGGCCGGGCGCTGGCAGCTCCGCGCCGTGCTGTCCGTACCGGTGCCCGGACACTCGTCCCCGCTCGTCGCCACCGCCGTGGCTGAGCGCGCCAACCTGGCCCTCGCCGCGTCCGCTGCCGCGCTGCTGACCAGCGAGGACACCGTGTCCGGACACCCGGACGCAGTGTCCGGACGCGGTCCGGACACGGTATCCCCCGCTGTGGAAACGCCTGTGGATCACGCCTCCACCGTGGCGGCCCTCCTCGCCGACCCCAGTCTCCTCGACGCCCTCACGGCCGCCATCCAGCGCCGCGACGAGGAGCGCCGCGCCGAAGCCGCCGCGCTCGCCGCCTCCATCGCCCCCCAGCCCGCAGAGCCCACCGCACCCCAGGGAGCCCACTGATGCCGTGCTCGTGCCAGTCCAAGAAGCAGCAGTTCGAGGTCGTCGCCCAGAACGGCAAGGTCGTCTTCACGTCCGCCTCGAAGCCAACGGCTGAGGCCGTCTCCAAGCGGTACCCGGACAGCGAGGTCCGCGAGAAGGGCAAGACACCGGCCGACACGAAGGCCACGGAGGCCGCAGGCACCTGACCCGCCCGTGCCCGGCGCACCGGATGGTGCGCCGGGCCACGCGGGGCTACCACCAGATGACGACGTATCCGGGGCCGCCGTTCTCGCCGGTGGTGATGGGGCCGGCGGTGCGTGCGCCACCTGATCCGCCGATGCCCGCACCCTGGGGCGCCGGCTGGATGATGCCGTCCACCGCAGGACGGCCTCCCTGACCACCCGGCGCACCGATCGGACCAATCAGCGTGCCGTTTGCGCCGTTGTTGCCTTGGCGGACCGTGCCCTGGCCGGGGCAGGAGGCTGTGCCGCCGGCGCCACCGGCTGTAATTCCCCCGAGCGCGCCGCCACCGGCGGTTACGACCTCGCTGAGACCGTTGTCCACCGTGCTGGGTGTGCCGGGGAAGCCGCTTGCGGGCCCGCCCGCTCCTCCTGTGCCGACGTCTACCGCGACCGGTGTGCCCGGCTGGACGGTGAGGACGCACCAGGCGAAGCCCCCG
>NZ_JARAVO010000203.1:0-17742 GCF_033792805.1 Streptomyces sp. PA03-1a | reverse complement strand
CGCCCGTGCCGCCCGGCGCCCCCGTACCGCCGGCGGGCACCGCCGGCGGTACGGGGGCGCCGGGCGGCACGGGCGGCTGCGCGTACGGGTTCACGGGCGCGGCAGGCGCCGCGCCGGGGGCCGGCGGCACCGGCGCCGCGTACGGCGGCACCGGGGGCTGCGGGTGCCCGTAGCCGTACCCGTACGGCGGTTGCTGCGGGACGGGCTGCGGGTAGGGCGCCTGCGGCGGCATGCCCCAGCCGCCGGGGGCCGGCGCACCGCCGGGCTGCTGCAGGCCCTGCCGCGGGTCGGCGGTGGAGCGGTAGTCGACGGCGCTGTTGGTGAGGCGCATGTAGGCCTCCTCGAGCGAGGCCTGGTGGGGCGAGAGCTCCCACAGCCGCACCTCGGACTCGTGCGCGACGTCGCTGATCCGCGGCAGTTCAAGACCGGTCACGCGCAGCGCGCCGTCCTGTTCCTGCTGCACCTGCGCGCCCGCCTCGGTCAGCGCCTTCGTGAGCCTGTCCCGGTCCGCGGCCACGTCCGGGGTGCGGACCACGGCGAAGCCGGTGGAGTTGCGCGCGATGAAGTCCTTGACGCTCATGTCGGCCAGCAGCTGCCCGCGGCCGATCACGATCAGGTGGTCCGCGGTGAGCGCCATCTCGCTCATCAGGTGCGAGGAGACGAAGACCGTACGGCCCTCCGAGGCGAGCTTGCGCATCAGATGGCGTACCCAGTGGATGCCCTCCGGGTCCAGACCGTTGACCGGCTCGTCGAAGAGCAGCACCTCGGGGTCGCCCAGCAGCGCCGCCGCGATGCCGAGGCGCTGCCCCATGCCGAGCGAGAAGCCCTTGGAGCGCCTGCGCGCGACCTCCTGCAGGCCCACCACGCCCAGCACCTCGTCCACCCGGCGGGCCGGGATCCCGGACAACTGCGCCAGGCACAGCAGGTGCTGGCGCGCGCTGCGCCCGCCGTGCACGGCCTTGGCGTCCAGCAGCGCGCCCACCCGGCGCGGGGCGTTGGGCAGCTGCCGGAACGGCTGTCCGCCGACGGTCACGCGTCCGGCCGTGGGCGTGTCCAGGCCCAGGATCATCCGCATCGTGGTCGACTTCCCGGAGCCGTTGGGCCCCAGGAAGCCGGTCACCATGCCGGGCCGCACCTGGAAGGACAGGTTGTACACGGCCGTCTTGCTGCCGTAGGTCTTGGTGAGGCCGACTGCCTCGATCATGCTCCGCCCCTCGACGAACAGTCCGCGGGGCGGCGCTCGCCCCCATGAGGATTAGGAGGCTAGCGGGGCGGGATCGGTTCCCGCCCCGTGAGGCCGGAATTGCCCGGGAGCGGTCAGGCGTCCCGCTTCTTCAGCAGCGCGTAGCCGCCGATCAGCGCGACGACCACCCACAGCGCCATGATGCCGAGTCCGCCCCACGCGCTGTACGGGGCGGGGTCGTCCGGGGCGATCGTGGCCCGCATGATCTTGCTGCCGGCCTGGTCCGGGAAGTACCGGGCCACCTCCTTGGCGCCCGGCACGGCCGAGAGGATCCCGGAGATCAGGAAGAAGAAGGGGATGAGGATGCCCAGTGAGACCAGCGGGCTGCGCAGCATGGTCGCGACGCCGACCGCGAAGAGCACCATCAGCGTCATGTAGAGGCCGGCCCCGAAGACCGCGCGCAGCACCCCCGGATCGCTGATCGAGGTGTCGAGGTCACCGCCGAGGACGGCCTGCCCGATGAAGAAGGAGACGAAGCTGACGATCACCCCGAGGACGAAGGTGATGCCGGCGGCGACGGCGACCTTGGAGAGGTAGAAGGTCGCACGCTGCGGTACCGCCGAGAGCGAGGCCCTGATCATGCCCGTGCTGTACTCGCTGGAGATGATCAGCACGCCGAAGGTGATCAGCGCGAGTTGACCGAGGAAGAGACCGGACAGGCTCTGGGCGGTGGCGTCGAACTGGGCGCGGGCGCCCTCTTCGATGGTGTCCCACTGGGTGCGGAAGAGCAGGCAGAACAGACCGCTGATGACGATGGTCAGGACGGCGGCGGACGCCAGCGTCCACACGGTCGACCGGACGGTCCTGACCTTGGTCCACTCCGACTGCAGAACAGCGGTGGTCGCTGCCATGTCAGGCTTCCTTTCCGGTGTGCGTGTTCCAGGCGGCGCCCCACTGGGGCGCGGGGGCCGCGGCCTCGCCGGCCTCCGCCGCGGCCCCACCGGCGTGGTACTCCACCGACTCGGCGGTGAGTTGCATGAAGGCCTGCTCCAGGGAGGCCTGCTGGGGGCTGAGCTCGTGCAGCACCAGTTGGTGCCGGGCGGCGAGTTCACCGATCTTGGCGGACTCCGCGCCCTCGATCTCGAAGGCGCCCTCGTCGTCGACCACCGAGGTGATCGACGCGGCCGCCAGCGCGTCCCTGAACTTCTCCGGCTCGGGGGTGCGGACGCGCACGTAGGAGCGGGAGTTCTCGGCGATGAAGTCCGCCATCGTCGTGTCCGCCATCAGCTTGCCGCGGCCGATCACGATCAGGTGCTCGGCGGTGAGCGCCATCTCGCTCATGAGGTGGCTGGAGACGAAGACCGTGCGGCCCTGCGCGGCCAGCCCCTTCATCAGGTTGCGGATCCAGTGGATGCCCTCCGGGTCCAGTCCGTTGACCGGCTCGTCGAACATCAGGATCTCGGGGTCGCCCAGCAGCGCCGCGGCGATACCGAGACGCTGTCCCATGCCGAGGGAGAACCCCTTGGAACGCTTCTTGGCGACGGGCGCGAGACCGACGGTCTCCAGCACCTCGTCGACCCGGCGGGCCGGGATGCGGTTGGACTGGGCCAGGCACAGCAGGTGGTTGTACGCCGTGCGGCCGCCGTGGATGGCCTTGGCCTCGAGCAACGCCCCGATGTGCTTGAGCGGTTCGTGGAGTTCGCGGTAGTGCTTGCCGTCGATGCGGATGCTGCCGCTGGTCGGATTGTCCAGGTCCAGCATCATGCGCATCGTCGTCGACTTGCCCGCCCCGTTGGGGCCGAGGAAGCCGGTCACCACCCCCGGCCGCACCGTGAAGGTGAGGTCGTCCACCGCGGTCTTGTCGCCGTACCGCTTGGTCAGCCCCTGCAGCTCGATCATGCCGCATACACTATTTGGCCGCGGCGCGCGATGCACGCGGAATTCACGCCCCCGTTTGCGCTCCCGCACACGACCGAGCCCCCTGCCGAGGGGACAGGGGGCTCGATGTGCTCCGGAAGACCGGTGGGACGTCAGCGCTGGGCCGGGACGCCGCGCGAGACGGGCTCGTCGTCGGCGGGGGCGCCGGCCGCGGCGACCGCCGCACCGGTCAGCGTGGCCAGCATCTCGCGGACGTTGGTCAGCTGGGCGTTGATGCTGTCGCGGCGGTTGGTGAGCGCCGCCAGCTCGCGCTCGGATTCGCTGCGGATGCGGTCCGCCTTGGCGTTCGCGTCGGCCACGATGTCCTCGGCCTGGCGCTGCGCGGTCTCCACCGTCTGGCGGGCCCGGCGCTCGGCGTCGGTGCGCAGCTTCTCGGCCTCCAGGCGGAGCTGCTCGGCGCGGTGCTCGATCTCGGCGAGGCGCTTCTCGGCCTTGGCCTGACGGGACGCCAGGTCACGCTCGGACTGCTCGCGGCGCTTGGCCAGGTTGGTCTCGAAGTCGGCCGCGGCCTGGGCCGCCTTGGCGCGGGTCTCCTCGAAGAGGGCGTCCGCCTCCTCGCGCTTGGCCTGCGCGTCCTTCTGCGCGTCGGCGCGCAGCTGGCCGGCCTCACCCTTGGCCTTCTCGACGATGCGCTCGCCCTCGTCCTCGGCCTTGGTCTTGCGCTCGGCGGCGTAGGACTCGGCGTCGTTGCGCACCTGGGTGGCGGCGGACTCGGCCAGCTCGCGGTGCTGCTCGGCGGCCCGGCGGGCCTCCTCGCGCAGGTCCTTCGCCTCCTCCTCGGCGAGGCGGAGGATCTTCTCCACCCGCGCGCCGAGACCGGCGTACGACGGCTCGGCGTCGTTGACCTGCGCCTGCGCGTTCTGGGTCTCGAGGTGGAGTTCCTCGATGCGCTTCTCCAGCGCATTGATCCGGGCCAGTGCACTGTCACGGTCGGCGACGAGCTTGGTGATGCGGTCGTCCACCTGCCCGCGGTCGTATCCGCGCCGCACGAGCTCGAAGCCGAAGGGGGAGGAAGTGTCGCTCATGGGGTTCCTGTCAATTCAGACCGGGTGGGGTGATAGGGGGAATCCTAGGGGCCCAAGCGGCGTGTCTTACAGTCACTGTCCAGTAACTGTGCACAATGACCGCTCAATCGAGTGGCGCATCGTCGGACCGCTTGCTCCCTGTCCGGGTCGTGCCGGCCGCTGCACCTGCAGTGACCGTGTTCTTACCGTTCTGCGTGGCGTTCTGACTGTTGCTCTTTCCCCCGTCGATCGGCTGCTGGAATGACTCCAGTGCCTCAAGGACATCCTGCACACGGGTGATCTCCGCGTTGATGTCCTGGCGGCGCCGGCTCAGCACCTCGAGCTCCTTCTTGCCTTCGGTCACGATGCGCTCGGCCTCGGCGCGGGCCTCGCTCCGCACCCGCTCCGCCTCCCGCTCCGTGTCGTTCTTCTTCTGCTCGGCCCCCTTGAGCAGTTCCTCGGCCTTCTTCACCGCGGCGATGCGGACCTTGCTGGCCTCCGCGCTCGCGGTGGACCGGGTCTCCTCGGCCCTGGCCTCGGCTTCCGTGACCAGCTCGCGGGCCTTGGCCTCGGCCTTCTCCAGCTGCTCGGTGGCGGCCTCGACCAGCTTGTCGACCCGCTCGCCCGCCGACTTCATCGTGGCGGCCGACTCGCTACGGGCCCGCTCGTGCAGTTCCTCGACCTCGGCCTCGACGCGCTGCCGCAGCTCCTCCGCGCGCTCGCGGATGGCGGTGGCGTCCCTGCGGGCCTCCTCCAGCAGCGTGTCGGCGTCCGTACGGGCCCGCTCCACCATGCCGTTGCTCTCGGAGGTGGCCTCGCCGACGATCCGGTCGGCCTCCTTGCGGGCGGCGCCGACCATCGTGTCGGCCTGCTCCTCCGCGGTGGTGCCGATCTTGAGCGCCTCGCCCTGCGCCTGGGAGATCAGCTCGTCCGCCTGCCCCGCGGCCTCGGCGCGGCGCTTGTTGGCGTCCTCGCGCGCCTCGTCCCGGATCCGGTCGGACTCCGAGCGGGCCGCCTCGGCGTCGCGCTCGGCGGAGTCGAGTGCGTCCTTGGCGAGGATGCCCAGCCGCTCCGCTTCGGCGCGGGCCCTGGTGATCAGCTGGTCGGCCTGCTGGGCCGCTTCCGTGCGGCGCTTGTTGGCCTCGTCGCGCGCCTCGTCGAGGATGCGGCGGGCCTCCGCCTCGGCGGTGCCCAGCGCCTCCTCGGCCGCACGGCGGCGCTCCTCGGCGTCGCGCTCGGCGGAGTCGAGTGCGTCCTTGGCCAGGATGGCCAGCCGCTCGGCGTCGCGCTGCGCCTTGCCCACGGTCTCCTCGGCCCGGGCGGCGGCGTCGGCGCGGAGCCGGTCGGCCTCCTCGATCGCCTCGGTGAGCAGCCGGTCGGCCTGTTCCGCGGCCTCCACCCGCTGCCGGTTGGACTCGTCGCGGGTCTCCACCCGCAGCCGGTCCGCCTCCTCGATCGCCTCGCCGACGGTGCGGTCGGCGAGCTGCCGGGCCTCCTCGGCCTCCTCCTGCGACTCGCGCCGCAGCCGCTGGGCGTCCTCGGTGGCGCGCTCGCGCTCGGCGTTGGCGTCCGCGTGCAGCCGGTCCGCGGCCTCCTGGGCCTCGGACCGCAGGCGTTCCGCGGCGTGCTCGGCCGCCGAGCGCAGCCCGGCGATCTCCTCCTCGGCCTGCTCGTGCAGCCCGTTGACCGAGTCCCGCACCTGCTGGGCGGTCTGCTCGGCCGCGCCGACCAGCTCGGCGGCGTGCCGCTCGGCCTCGGCGACCAGCCGTTCCGCCTCGGCGCCGGCCTCCTCCACCCGCTTGCGGGCGGCCGCCAGCAGCTCCTCGCCCTCGCGACCGGCCTGGGCGCGCTCCTGCTCCGCCTCGCCGCGGGCCGCGGCCAGCAACTCCTCGGCCTCGCGGCGGCGGCGTGCGGCCTCCTCCTGGGCGGCGGACAGCGCCTCGGCCGCCTCGGCCCGCAACCGTCCCGCGGTCTCCTGCGCCTCCGAGCGGAGGCGGTCGGCGGTCTCCTGGGCGTCGGTGCGCAACTGCTCGGCCTCGGCGGCGGCGTCGCCCCGCAGCCGGACGGCGAGCTGCTCGGCCTCGGCCCGGGTCTGCGACGCGTCGGCCGCGGCCTCGTCCCGCAGCCGCACCGTCTCCTGCTCGGCCTGCTCCTGCAGCGCCCTGACGCGCTCGGCGACCTCCGTGCGCAGCGTGGCCGCCTCCTCGGCGGTCTCGCGGCGCAGCCGCTCCGCCTCTGTGCGGGCCTCGCGCAGCGCCTCCTCGGCCGCGGTGATGCGGCGCTCGGCCTCCTCGCGCAGCCGGACCAGATCGGCCTCGGCGTCGTCGCGCAGCCGCTGGGCGGCCCGTTCGGCCTCCTCGCGCAGCACCTGGCCGGCGCCCTCGGCGTCCTCTCGTACCTGCTCGGCCTGCTGCTCGGCCTCGGTGCGCACCTGCTCGGCCTCGCCCCGGGCGCGCTCCAGCAGCTCGTCGGCCTGCCTGCGCAGCGCCGCGGCGCGCTCGATCGCCTCGGTACGGGCCTTCTCGGAGTCGACGGTCGCCTTCTGCCGGTGCTCCGCGGCCTCGGCCTTCGCCTTGGTCAGCAGCTCCTCGGCGGACCGGGCCGCCTCCTCGATCTGCTGCACGGCCTCGCGCCGCGCCTCGCCGCGGATGCGCTCGCCCTCGGCGACCGCCTCGGCGCGCAGCTGCTCGGCCTCGCCGCGCAGCCTGCGGGCCTCCTCCTGCAGCTCGACCGTCTTGGCGCGGTACTCCTTGGTGTCGTCCTTGGCGGTGCCGAGCAGCTCCTCGGCCGACTCCTCGGCCTGGCCGCGCAGCCGGTCCGCCTCGGTCTCCGCCTCGCGGCGGATGCGCTCGGCCTCCTCGCTCGCCGCGCGGGTGGTGGCACGGGCGTCCTCGGTGGCCTTGTTGAGGACCTCCTCGGCGGTGCGGGCCGCCTTGGCGAGGGCCGCCGCCGCGTCCTCGGCCGCCTCGGACTTGGCGGTCTCCTGGGCCTGGCTGTGCAGCCGTTCGGCCTCGGTCCTGGCGTCGGCGAGGATCTGCTCGGCCTCGGCCTTGGCGGCCTCCGCCTCCTTGGTGGCCTCGGCGACCAGCCGGGCCACCTCGGCCTTGGCCGTACGGGTGCGCTGCTCGTTGTCGGCGTCGACGGTGGCCAGCCGCTTGGCGGCGTTGGCCGCGGCCTCCTCGCGCAGCCGGTCGGACTCGCTCTGCGCCTCGCGCAGCTTCTCCTGGGCCTCGCGCAGCTTCTCCTCGGCGGAGCGGGAGAGCTCGCCGGCCTGGGTGCGGGCGTGTTCGGTGTCGCTCTGGGTGGAGGCGCGCAGCTGCTCGGCCTGGGTGGTGGCCTCCTGGGCCTGGCTGGCCGCGGCGTTCAGCAGCCGCTCGGCGTCCGCGCGGGCGCGGCGCAGCAACTGGTCGGCCTCGGCGCGGGCGGTCGTGGACTCCGACTCCAGCCGGTCGCGGGCGCCCTCGGCGATCCGCTGGGCCTCGGCGCGGGCGGCGGCCAGCGCGGCCTCCGACTCCGCTCGGGTCTCCTCCATGAGCCGGCGCGCCTGCGCCTCGGCACGGGCGCGGAGCTGCTCGGCCCAGGCCACGTTCTCGTTGACGTGGCTCTCGACGTTGGTGCGGCGATCCGCCAGTTCCTCGTCCAGCCGCCGGCGCCGGGCGACGGCCTCGGCGTGCCACTCGGCCTCCACCCGGGCCTGGTGCTCGGCCTGCTCCTGGAGCAGCCGCTGGGTGGCCGCGCGCGCCTCGCGCAGCTCCCGCTCGGCGTCGGCGCGCAGCTGGTCGGCCTGGATCTGGGCGTTGCGCAGCAACTGGTCGGCCTGGTGGCCGAGGTTGTCGTAGGCAGGACGCGTCGCGAGGTTACGGCGCGCCTCGTGCAGCTTGGCGCGCAGCACCTCGACCTGGTAGCCGAGGTCGTCAGCATGCTGGACGACCTTGTCCCGCTCCTTACGAAGCCGCTCCATCTCGGCCTCGAACTGCGAGAGGTGGTCGTCCTCAACCTCGTAGCGGTCGTAGCCCCGCACTCCGCGGTCCCATCCGTCTCCTGGTGTACCCACCCGCCAACCGAGTGAGATTCCCCGGGGCCCCGTTTACCGCGGGGCCTTGCGGAGAATTGTGTCCGATCCCACGCCGAAGCGCGGGCAGGTACCCCAGCCCACCCCGGGGTCGCCAGGCCACTCTACCGGGGCGAGTCGTCTCCGGTCAGTGGTCCTTGGCCGAGGTGACGAGCTCGGTGAGCACACCGTGGCAGTCCTTGGGGTGCAGGAAGGTGATCCGCGACCCCATGGAACCCGTGCGCGGGCTGTCGTAGAGCACCCGCACGCCCTTGTCGCGGACGGCCGCCGCGTCCCCGTCGACGTCCTCGGTCCCGAAGGCGATGTGGTGCACCCCCTCTCCGTTCTTGGCCAGCCACTTGGCGACGGTGGAGTCCTCGCGGGTGGGCTCCAGCAGCTGGAGGTAGGAGGCCCCGCCGTCGGAGGTCTCGTTGATCTTGAGCATGGCCTCGCGCACGCCCTGTTCCTCGTTCACCTCGGTGTGGAACACCTCGAAGCCGTAGGTGGCACGGTAGAACTCGACGGTCTTGTCGAGGTCGAAGCAGGCGATGCCGATGTGGTCGATTCGCGTCAGCATGACTCCAGTGGACCGCCGGTCCGCATGGTCACGCAACGTGCGCGCGATCACACCGTCTGCCGGGTGACCGCCGGCTCCACCCCTCAGTACATTGACAGCACCCTCGAAAACCATCGTTAACCTTCCCTCCGTGCAAAGGGGCCGCGTCATGACCAGCCAGGCACGAACGTCCGTGATCGTCGCGGGTGCGCGCACTCCCATGGGCCGGCTGCTCGGCTCGCTGCGCACCTTCTCCGGCGCCGAACTCGGCGCCGTCGCCATCAAGGCCGCCCTGGACCGGGCCGGCATCGGCGGTGACCAGGTGCAGTACGTGATCATGGGCCAGGTGCTCCAGGCGGGTGCCGGGCAGATCCCGGCCCGTCAGGCCGCGGTCAAGGCCGGCATCCCGATGAGCGTGCCGGCGCTGACGATCAACAAGGTCTGCCTGTCCGGTCTGGACGCCATCGCCCTCGCCGACCAGTTGATCCGGGCGGGTGAGTTCGACGTCGTCGTGGCCGGCGGCCAGGAGTCGATGACCAACGCCCCGCACCTGCTGCCGAAGTCCCGCGAGGGCTTCAAGTACGGCGCCGTCCAGATGCTGGACGCCATGGCGTACGACGGTCTCACCGACGCCTTCGAGGACATCGCCATGGGCGAGTCCACCGAGAAGCACAACACACGCCTGGGCATCGGCCGCGCCGAGCAGGACGAGATCGCCGCGCTCTCCCACCAGCGGGCGGCCGCCGCGCAGAAGAACGGCCTGTTCGAGGCCGAGATCACCCCGGTGGAGATCCCGCAGCGCAAGGGCGAGCCGGTGGTCTTCGCCAAGGACGAGGGCATCCGTGCGGAGACCACGGCCGAGTCGCTGGCCAAGCTGCGCCCCGCCTTCAGCAAGGAGGGCACGATCACCGCGGGCACCTCCTCGCAGATCTCCGACGGCGCCGCCGCGGTGGTCGTGATGAGCAAGGCCAAGGCCGAGGAGCTGGGCCTGGAGTGGATCGCCGAGATCGGCGCCCACGGCAACGTGGCCGGCCCGGACAACTCGCTGCAGTCGCAGCCGTCCAACGCCATCGCGCACGCCCTGAAGAAGGAGGGGCTGTCCATCGGCGACCTGGACCTGATCGAGATCAACGAGGCCTTCGCGGCGGTGTCCGTGCAGTCCATGAAGGACCTGGGCGTGACACCTGAAAAGGTGAACGTCAACGGCGGCGCCATCGCCCTCGGTCACCCGATCGGCATGTCCGGTGCCCGTATCGTCCTGCACCTCGCCCTGGAGCTGAAGCGCCGCGGCGGCGGCGTGGGCGCGGCGGCCCTGTGCGGCGGCGGCGGCCAGGGCGACGCCCTGATCATCCGCGTGCCGGGCAAGTAGCAGTACGAACGGCGGGTGAGCCGAAGGGGAGCGGCCGTTGCCGAAAGGGAGAGCGCGCGGAGCCCGCGAGGAACGAGCGGGCGAGCACGGTCGACCGTCGGCGACGGCTGAGCGCACCGGAGGCGAACCGAGCCCTGAAAAAAAGAGGAGCACAGCGATGGACGTCCCCACCCTGGTGGAGCAGGCACGGCAGGGCCGCCCGCGGGCGGTCGCCCGGCTGATCTCACTGGTGGAGGGGGCGTCCCCGCAGCTGCGGGAGGTGATGGCCGCGCTCGCGCCGCTGACCGGTGGCGCGTACGTGGTCGGCCTGACCGGCTCACCGGGCGTCGGCAAGTCCACGTCGACGTCCGCGCTGGTCTCGGCGTACCGGCGGGCCGGGAAGCGGGTCGGGGTGCTGGCCGTGGACCCCTCCTCGCCGTTCAGCGGGGGAGCCCTGCTCGGCGACCGGGTCCGGATGAGCGACCACGCCTCCGACCCCGGCGTCTACATCCGCTCCATGGCCACCCGCGGCCACCTGGGTGGTCTGGCCTGGGCGGCGCCGCAGGCGATCCGCGTGCTCGACGCGGCCGGCTGCGACGTGATCCTGGTGGAGACCGTCGGCGTCGGCCAGTCCGAGGTGGAGATCGCCGCCCAGGCCGACACCTGCGTGGTGCTGCTGGCGCCGGGCATGGGCGACGGCATCCAGGCGGCGAAGGCCGGCATCCTCGAGATCGGCGACGTGTACGTCGTCAACAAGGCCGACCGGGACGGTGCCGAGGCGACCGCCCGCGAGCTCAACCACATGCTGGGCCTGGGCGAGGCCCGCGGGCCGGGCGACTGGCGCCCCCCGATCGTCAAGACGGTCGCCGCCCGCGGGGAGGGCATCGACGAGGTGGTCGAGGCCCTGGAGAAGCACCGGGCCTGGATGGAGGAGCACGGCGTGCTCGCGGAGCGCCGGCTGCGCCGCGCGGCCCTGGAGGTCGAGCACATCGCCGTCACCACGCTGCGCGAGCGCATCGGCGACCTCCACGGCGACCGCCGCCTCGGCGCGCTCGCCGAGCGCATCGTCGCGGGCGAGCTGGACCCGTACGCCGCCGCCGACGAACTGGTCGCCGGCCTCACCGAGCAGGCCTGACGCCCGCGCCCGGGGGCGCGGGCGAACGGGCCGCCGGGTGGGTCAGGCCTTGCCGCGCACCGCGCGCAGGTGGTCCGCGACGGGGTGGAGGGCCCTGCGCAGTGCTGCCAGGTCCTCGGCCGGGAGCAGGTCGATGAAGTGCTCCCGGACGGCGACGACGTGGTGCGGGGCGACCTTGCGCATGGTCTCCCAGCCGTCCTCGGTGAGGACGGCGAACAGTCCGCGCCGGTCGGACTCGCAGTTCTCGCGGCGGACCAGGCCCGCGGTCTCCATCCGGCTGATCTGGTGGGACAGCCGGCTCTTGGACTGCAGGGTGGCACGGGCCAGGTCGCTCATCCGCATGCGGTGCTCGGGCGACTCCGAGAGGTTCACCAGGATCTCGTAGTCGTTGTACGTCAGACCGAACGGCTGCAGGTCCCGTTCGAGCTGGTGGGTCAGCAACTTGCTGACCTCCAGGTGGATGCGCCAGGTGCGCTGCTCGTCGGCGGTCAGCCAAAGGGTGCCGGTCTCTGTCTCCATGATGGAATTATACCCAGAAAGTTGAAATCCGGATTATTCGGGGTCCCGATACGTGTCGGTAGCTTCACAGACCGAAGCGGCGCTGCAGGTCCCCGAGCTGTCCCGGGAGCCTCGGCACGCCCTGAGGCATGCCCGGGGCGCCCGCTCCGCCGCCCGGGACGCCGGCCTCGTGCGGGACCGCGCCCGTGGCCTGCTCGGGCATGAGGACCTCGCTCGACTGGAGCAGCACCTGCCCCGCGCCGACGAACTCGAACTGGTGCTCCTCGCCCGAGGTGCCGCCGACGCCGGTCAGCGCCCGCAGGCCGCCCAGTACGCCGCGCATGTACCCGTGGTCGTAATGGTGGCAGGGGGAGGGGCAGTCCGCCCATCCCACCAGCGCCTGCGGGTCGACACGGACCGGAGGCTCGACGAAGTGCACGGCTCCGTTGGAGGCCGCCACGAACTTCCCCGTGCCGATCAGGGTGAGGAAGCCCGGGATGATCGACTGCTTGAGCGACAGGCCCGGCTGGAAGGCCAGCAAGTTGCCCGACCGGATGGTCAGGTTGCCGTCCTCCAGGTCGAAGGAGTTCACGTCGAACGCCCGGTCGGCGAGGATCATCTTGCCCTGGCCCTCGGCGACCACCCAGTCCGAGGCGTGCAGCGGGGAGTGGAAGTTGCTGCGGATCAGGCCGTCGAGGGCGCCGTGGCCGATGCCGTGGAAGCTGATCTGCCCGTAGTAGGCGATCATCTTCCCCTTCTGCAGGAACCACTGGCCCTTCAGGTCGACGCTGAAGGCGTAGGGGTTGACGTTGTCGTCGACCGGCAGGGTGTACGGGTCGTGGACGACGGGTCCGGTGCTCACAGCTTCTCCTCACTCGCCTGCACGTAGACCGTGCCCTGCCCCGACAGCTCCAGCTGGAACGCCTCACCGGAACCGCGGCCCACCATGTCGCGCCAGCCGAGCGCGGTGGACAGCTTGTTGCGTACGTCGCCGCGGTGGGCGACGTACGCCTGGGGGTCGACGTGCACCGGGCGCTGCGGGGTGATCGGCAGCTCGATGACGCCGCCGTGGGCCATCACCGCGACCGCGCCGTGCCCCTGCAGGGTCGTGGTGAACAGGCCCTGACCGGTGACCTGACCGCGGATGACGCCCATGACGCCGCCCTGGGACCCCATGAACATCGTGCCCTGCCGCAGCGAGCCGTCGAAGGCCAGCAGCCGGTCCGCCTCGACGTACAGGGTGTCGCCGGTCAGGTCGACGCAGTGCACGTGGTGGCCACCGTGGCCGAACATCACCGAGCCGTGGCCCTCGACGGTCATCAGCGGCGTCGCCTCGTTGGCGAGCCGGCGGCCGATCATCGAGCCGATGCCGCCCTGGCCGCCCTGCACGTTGGGGGTGAAGCTCACGTTCCCCCGGTAGGCCAGCATCGCGCCGCGCTGGCTGAACAGCCGCTGGCCCGGCAGCACCTGGGCCTCGACCATCTTGGAGTTGACGCGGGTGAACGGCATCAGACCTGCCCCCCGATGGTGTTGCGCTCGCTGGGCTGGACGTACACCAGGCCGTCGCCCTCGAAGCGGATCTGGAAGGACTCGCCGCCCGACTCGCCGATCACCGACCGCCAGCTGATGCCCGCCTGGAAGTGCTGCTGGAGGTTGCCGGTGTGCGCCACGTACGCGCCCGGGTCCACCTGCAGCGGCAGGCCGGGGGCGACGCGCAGCACCACGGCCGGGCCGTCGGAGGTGATCGCCGCCTGGCCGACGCCCTCCACCGTGGTGGTGAACAGGCCGTTGCCCTGCGAGGCACCGCGCAGGCCGGTGAAGGTGGTGCCGGTGCGCAGCGCCGCCTCGGTGGCGAGCAGGTTGCTGGCCTCGACGTACAGCTTCTCCCCGTTCAGGCGGACGAGGTTGATCTCGCTCGCGCGGTCGGCGAAGTAGCAGGTGCCCTGCCCGCGCACCTCCATGACCTCCATCGACTCCCCGGTCAGCCGCCGGGTGACCATGCCGCGCAGGCCCTCACCGCCCCCGGACATCTTCTTGAAGCTCATCTGGCCGTCGTACGCGACCATCGAGCCGTTCTTCGCCTTGACGGCGTCGCCGGCCATGTCCACGGCGAGCACCTTGCTGCCCTGCAATCGAAACTGAGCCACGGGTCAGACCGTATCCGTCCGGGAGGAACCCGTCACCAGGGTCCGCGTCACATGGGGTGCAGTGGTTCCGTGCGGCGCTCCCGCCGCCTCCTCGACCTCCAGCAGCGAGGCGCCGCGGCGCTCGGCCTCGAAGGCCGTGTGACCGCCGCGCAGCCCGAACAGCCGCTTGGAGAGCAGGATGTAGAGGACGGCGAGGACGTTGAGGACCAGCGTGCCGATCTTGAGGTAGCTCACCTTCTCGGTGAGCTCCCAGACCTCCAGCGGCAGGAAGGCCGCGGTCGCCACCACCGTCAGGTACTCCGCCCACCGCTTGGCCGCCCACAGGCCGACGGCCTCGACGATCTCGATCACCGCGTACGCGAGCAGCGCGCCCGCCACGATCAGCAGCGTCGAGTGCCGGTACTCGAAGGTGCGGCGGATGGTGTCCACGACGGGGGAGTGGTCGAGGTCGTAGTGGAAGTGCCGGAAGACCGGGCGGAAGACGGTGAGGTTCTCCTCGAAGAACCGGCGCACCGAGTCCTGCGAGTTGCTGAACCGCCACACGGCCCAGGCCGCGACGACGATGAACGCCCCCCGCAGCAGCCGCTCGACCGCCAGGAAGCGCAGGATGAACAGGTCGCGCAGCGCCCGGCCGCGCGGCACCTCGGGCGCCCGGTCGGCCGGGCCCGAGCCGTGCGGCGCGCCCAGGGCGAAGTCGCCGCAGCGCAGGCAGCGCCACACTTCTCCCAGCGCGGTGTCGGCGCGCAGCCGCTCCCGCAGGTGCGCCTCGTCGGGCGCGTACGTGATGTGCCCGCGCCGGGCGCAGTGCCGGCGGTCCCAGTCCAGCTTCATCCCGCTTCTTCCTCGAGAGGGCGGTTCGTCTTCCGTCGTGGAGGGGGACGCGTCCCGCGCGCCGATGGTTCACCTGTTCCCCCGGGGGCCCCGGGGGCGGGGCGGCCGGAGGGCCGGGTGATAATGGGCGGAACACTTGTGATCGCATTCACAAACACTCGATCGCAGTGCCCACGCCCGCCGCAGTCCCTGTCCCGATAGTGAGGTCCCGTGGACATCAAGACCGCCTCCGCCCTGAACCGGCTCCGCCTGGTCTCCGCCCCAGAGGCGGTCTCCTTCCTGCTCCTGCTGGTCTGCTCGGTGCTCAAGCGCACCACGGACTTCAACGCGGTCCCCGTCATGGGCATGATCCACGGCGTCCTCTTCGTGCTCTACGTCGTGTTCTGGCTGGACGCCTGGAACCGTGCCAAGTGGCCGCTCGGCCGCGCCGCGCTGTACTTCGTGCTGTCCGTCCTCCCCACTGGCGGCTTCTTCGCCGAGCGCAGGCTCCGCCGCGAGGCCGAGGCCGGTGTCATCGCCGCCCGCGCGCGCAAGGAGCTCAAGGAAGGCGTGGTCGAGGCATGATCGTCGCCTTCTCCGTCACCCCGCTCGGCGTCGGCGAGGACGTCGGCGCGTACGTGGCCGACGCGGTCCGTGTGGTGCGCGAGTCGGGGCTGCCCCACCGCACCGACGCGATGTTCACCTCCATCGAGGGCGAATGGGACGAGGTCATGGATGTCGTCAAGCGCGCCGTGGCAGCCGTCGAGGCCCGGGCACCGCGCGTCTCGGTGGTCCTCAAGGCCGACATCCGGCCCGGCGTCACCGACGGGCTCACCTCCAAGGTGGAGACCGTCGAGCGGCACCTCGCGCAGTAGCCGTTCCGCACCCCGCGGCGTTCCGCGTCCCGGCGGTCAGTCGCCGGCCAGCGCGCTGCCCAGCGGGGTGCGCTCGTACAGCACCTGGTGGCCGTAGCGGCGCGAGGTGAGCAACCCTGCGTCCCGCAGGACCGACAGGTGCGCCGACACCGATGACACGGCGAGGCCGTGCCGGTGGGCGAGCGCGGTCGTGGTCGCCGGCTCGCCCAGACCGCCGAGGATGGCCGCCCGGTTGGCGCCGAGCAGCCGCACCAGGGCCCCGGAGGCGGCCTGCGGGGTCTGCCACAGGCCGCCGATGCCGCGCGCCGGATAGACGACGGTGCCCTGCCAGGGCGGGTCGAAGCCCGCCGCGAGGTCCGGCCACACGAAGACGCTGGGCGCCAGGACCAGGCCGTCGCCGCCCAGGTCCCGGTCGTGCTCCGTCGGCTTGTGCAGCGTGAGGGTGTCGTCCGCCCAGCTCAGCGAGGGATGGAGGTCGGCGAAGAGGCCCGTCAGCCCGCCGTCGGCCAGCCGGCGCGCGCGGAAGGCGATGTCGGCCTCCAGCACGGCACGCAACCGGGGCCAGTACGGCGCCACCAGCGTCTCCCAGGCGCGCTCGTACAGATCCGCCAGTTCCCGTACCGCGCGCGCCGGGTCGGCCAGCATCGCCCGGCCGCGCGGGCTGTCGGCGGCGCCCGGGGTGTCCGCCAGCGAACGGGCCATGTCCTGCCGGGCGACCTCCGGATCGGTGGCCCGTACCCGGGCGAGCTCGTCCTCGATGGCCGCCGACGGGCCCAGCGGGGGCGGGCAGAGGAAGTCCGGGCTGTGGCCGGGGCGGGGCATCAGCAGCCACAGCGGGGTGAGGTCGAGGGCCCGGGCCGCCTCACGGGTCTGCCGCAACCACGGCACGTGGTACGTCTGCAGCCCGGGCTCCTTCAGGGTGCGGACGGCCCCCTCGGTCTCCCACAGCGGGGAGAGCGCGAACCGGCAGCGCAACAGGTCGTCCGGTCCGAAGCGCATACGGAACGGCACGGCGGACCCCTGCTCCTCGACTTTCGGCTGGAGCCGAAACACTACGGCGTGCCCCGTCCCGGCCGCCAGGCTGCGCCCATGACGCTGAACACCGACACCACCGCGGCGGGCCCGGCCGCCGGGCGCGGCTACCGCGCGGTCTTCGCCGTACGGGAGTTCCGGGCGGTCTTCGCGGCACACGTACTGTCGCTCCAGGGCACCGTGGTCGCCGAGATCGCGCTGTCCGTGCTGGTCTTCCGGCTCACCGGGTCGCCGCTGCTGACCGCGCTCACCTTCGCGCTCGGCTTCGTGCCGTACGCGCTCAGCGGCACCCTGCTCGCCGGGATCTCCGACCGCTTCCCGCCGCGCCGGGTGCTGGTCGTGTGCGACCTGCTGTGCGCAGCGTGCGCGGCCGGGATGGTGCTGCCCGGGACGCCGATCGCGGTCCTGCTCGGCCTGCGGTGCGTGATGGCGATGATCGCCCCGGTGTTCACCGGCACCCGGGCCGCGAGCCTGGCCGACATCCTGCCCGGCGACACCTTCGTGCTGGGCCGGTCCCTGATCCGCATGGTCGCCCAGGGCGCGCAGATCGTGGGCTTCGGCGTCGGCGGGTTCCTGCTGGTCCTCCTGCCGCCCCGGGCCGCGCTGGCGATCACCGTGGCGGCCTTCCTGGGCTCCGCCCTGCTGCTGCGCCTCGGCACCGCGCGGCGCCCCGCGCGCGGCGGCGGCGCGGCGCGCTCCGCCGGCGGCAGCGGCCGCCTGCTGCGGGACCCCCGGGTGCGGTCCCTGCTGCTGCTCTGCTGGATCCAGCCGTTCTTCGTGGTGTTCCCGGAGGCGCTCGCGGCCCCGTACACCGACTCCATCGGCGCCGGCACCCCGGGCCTCGGCCTCTTCATGGCGGCGATGCCCGTCGGCACCGTCCTCGGCGAACTCCTCGCGGGAGCCTTCCTGCCCCCGGCCGCGCGCGCCCGCCTCACCGTCCCCCTCGCCGCGTGCTCCCTCCTCCCGTACGCCCTCTTCGCCCTGCGCCCCTCGCTGCCCCTGGCCGTCGCCGCGATGTTCACCACGGGGCTGACGGCCGCCTACACCCTCGGCCTCGATCAGTGGTTCGTGGCGGCGGTGCCGGAGGGGTTGCGGGGGCGGGCGATGACGTTGCAGTCGGCGGGGTTGATGACGATCCCGTGTCTGGGGATGGCGGTGGCGGGTG
>NZ_JARAVO010000202.1:0-17744 GCF_033792805.1 Streptomyces sp. PA03-1a | reverse complement strand
CGACGAACCCGGGGCCCGGGGTGCCGACGGCGCTGGGGCTGGGGTGCGGGTGTGACCAGTCGTCGCCGGAGCCGCATCCGGTGAGCAGCGCGGCGGCCGCGGCCAGGGTGGCAGCGGCGCGAAGCGGGGGGCGCAAGGCGATCGACCTCCGGGTGGTGACAGGTGGTGCCGCCCCCATCCTGCAATCCCGTTCCCGTCGTCTCATCCGGGGGGGCGCCGTTGTCGAACTTGTTTTCTCACGATTCGCCGACCGGCCGGTTCCGGTTCACCCGTGACGTGCACGGTGCAGTGGCAACCTGAAGGAGCCACATGTCACATCGCGTCCGCCGCACCCTCGTCGGGATCACCGCGGCGGTGATCGCCTTCCTGGGTCTCGGGCAGCAGTCCGCGCTCGCGCACGGCTTCACCTCGACCGTGTACGTGGACGTCGCCCCGGCCGACGGAGGCCGCATACGGACCACGCTGCAGCTCGAGTACGACCTCTTCGTCGTGTCCGCCGCCGACTACCAGCACGACGACACCCTCTTCCGCGAAGGGACCGCCGCGTTCGACGCCGGCGACGCCACCGCCCAGGCCGCGGCGCTGGAGGCGCACGCGACGTCGGCCGTCGCGTACGCCACCGGGCGTTTCAGGGTGAGTTCCGACGGCAAGGCCTGCACCCCCGCCCAGGCCGGAGGCTTCACGATGGGCCGCCGGGAGGGCGTGCCGTACGCCACCCTCCGCCTGGACTGGAACTGCCCGCAGGGCGAGGACCGCGAGGTGCGCAGCGGGCTGTTCCCCGATTCCGAGGGCTACGTCAAGGGCACCAAGACGATCGTCACGTACGCGGTCGACGGCAGTTCCGGCAGTGCCGCGCTCGACGCCGAGCACCCGTCCTTCTCCATCGGCCAGTCCTGGTACGAGCGGTTCTGGGAGTTCTTCCGCCTCGGCGCCGAGCACCTGCTGACCGGGATCGACCACATCCTGTTCCTGCTCGCCCTGATCGCCGGATCGCGGCGGCCGCGCGAGATCGTGCTGGCGGCCACCAGCTTCACCCTGGCGCACTCGGTGACGTTCATGCTCGCCGCGCTGGGCGTGGTCGACGTGCCCGCGCGCATCGTCGAGCCCGTCATCGCGCTGTCGATCGCCGTGGTCGCCGGCTGGTACCTGTGGCGGATCTGGCGGCGCGGTGACCACGCGACCGACCTCGAGGCCGCCGGGCAGGGGCATTTCAGCCTGGACCGGGCCGGATGGACCCGCCTCGGCGTGGTGTTCTGCTTCGGCCTGGTGCACGGCCTCGGCTTCGCGGGCGCGCTGGGGATCGACGAGGCGTGGTCGTGGACCCTGCTGTGGTCCCTGCTGGTGTTCAACGTCGGCATCGAGGCCGTCCAGCTGGCCATCATTGCCGTCGTCTTCCCGCTGCTGCTGGTGCTGCGCCGCCGGTCGGCGCGGGCCGGGCTCTGGAGCACGGGCGCGATTTCCGCGGGGGTGTCCGTCATGGGGCTGGTGTGGTTCGTGCAACGAGTGTCCGGATTCTGAGACTACGTCCAGGACACGTGTGAAGTTCAACTATCTCGGGGCTCGCATTTATGTTCGCTTTACCTGCCGAGGTGAGCGTGGGGGTCTCCACTCGATGCACACGATTCGTGCACAGAAGGAAAAGACAAAAATGAGATCGAGCAACTCCTCGCGGACCTCCGGGTCCGCGCGGCGCCGTGTGGCCACCGGGGCCACCGCGGCGTTCCTCGGCCTGACGGTTGCCCTTGGCAACGGGCTGGTCACCTCGGCGTCCGCCGCCGACACCGCCACCCTCAGCGGCATCGTCCTCGGTGTCGGCGCCAACGAGGCCCAGCGCACCGTGACCTGGTACTCCTCCGCCGACACGGCGCAGCAGATCCAGCTCGCGCCGACCGCGCAGGTGGCCGACGGCCAGTTCCCGGCCGGTGCCGCCACCTTCGACGCCATCGGCGCGGCGAACATCGCCTCCAGCGGCGGCTACAACCGCCACGCGACGATCACCGGCCTGAAGGAGAACACCCAGTACTCCTACCGCGTCGGCAGCGAGGGCAACTGGTCCTCCACGTACTCCTTCAAGACGCAGGACTTCGAGGGCGAGTACGACTTCCTGTTCTACGGCGACCCGCAGATCGGCGCGTCCGGCAACCTGGCCGCCGACCAGGCCGGCTGGCAGGACACGGTCGACGTCTCGCTGCGGGCCAACCCGAACGCCGAGATCCTGGTGTCGGGCGGTGACCAGGTCGAGACGGCCAACACCGAGTCCCAGTGGAACTCCTTCCTCGCCCCCGACGGACTGCGCCAGTACCCGTGGGCCGCCACCATCGGCAACCACGACGTCGGCGGCAAGGCCTACGAGCAGCACTTCACCACCCCGAACACCGACCGCTCGGCCCCGTACTACGACAACGGGAACCCCGCGGGCACCAAGTCGGGCGGTGACTACTGGTACATCTACAAGGACGTGCTGTTCATCGACCTGAACAGCAACAGCTACAACTCCGCCAACGGCGGCGGTGACGCGGCGCACGTCAACTACGTGACCGACGTCATCAACAAGCACGGCAACGAGGCCAAGTGGAAGGTCCTCGTCTACCACCACGCGATCTACTCGCCGGCCTCGCACGCCAAGGACGGCGACAACAAGCAGCGTCGTCAGGACTTCCCGACCACGTTCTCCAAGCTCGGCGTGGACCTGGTCCTGCAGGGCCACGACCACAGCTACTCCCGCAGCTACCTGATCAAGAACGGTGAGAAGGAGAACCCGGCCGAGCAGCCTGGTGCCTCCGACGTGTACCCGGGTCCCGGCGGCGTCCTCTACGTGACGGCCAACTCCGCCTCGGGCTCGAAGTACTACGACATCACCAAGCCGGACAGCAGCGGCACCAGCGGCGCGGGCAACGGCGCCGACCCGCTGAACCCGGACAACTACTGGTACAACTCGGTCCAGAACCAGGAGCACGTCCGCACCTACGTCAAGGTCCAGGTGCGCAACGACAAGCTCGTCGTCGAGAACGTCCGCAGCGCCGCCAACGGCGCCGACCAGCCGGTCGGTTCGCACGTCGACGACGTCACGGTGCACCCGTACCACGGGGACAAGCAGGACCTGCAGGTCAACGTCCCCAACCCGGCTCCGGGTGAGTTCGGCTGGACGATCGACGGCTACAACGGCCTGGTGGACCTCGGTACCGCCAAGGAGCAGAACGGCGACCACTTCGTCGCGGGCGGCAAGATCAACCCGATCCTCGTCTCCGACAGCCGCCGTTCGCTCGCCCCGTGGTCGATCTCGGCCAACGTGGGCGACTTCAAGGACGCCGACAAGACGTTCTCCGGCTCCTACCTCGGCTGGACGCCGTACGTCCTGGACGGCGGCGCCGGTGCCGCGGCCGGTGACCCGGTGACCTCCGGTTACGACGACCACGGCCAGGGCCTGTCCGTCTCGCGTGGCCTCGGCTCCGCCGAGCAGGGCCACCCGCGGGGTTCCGCCAAGCTCGGCGCCGACCTGGATCTGAAGATCCCGGACAGCGTCGAGAAGGGCGGCTACCGCGCCACCCTCACGATCACTGCGCTGAGCAGCTGACCGTACCCGTTTGACGGCGGGGCAGGCACCGTCGGTGCCTGCCCCGCCTCCCGCTCCAGGAGAACCCCGACATGCACCCGTCCGCACCGCGCCGCACGACGCCCCTCGCCCGCACCGCCGTCCTGGTCCTGCTCGCGGCCCTCGCCCTCGTGGGCCTCCACGCCGGCCCCGCCCGTGCGGCCGACGGCGACGTCACCTGGACGGTCAGGACGGCCGCGAACGGGTTCGGCAACGACCGGTCCAGCTACAGCTACACCGCGAACCCCGGCGGACAGGTCAAGGACGCCATGGTCGTGGCCAACCGCAGCACCTCCGCGCTGCGGCTCGCGCTCTACGCCGCCGACGGCTACACCACCGACACCGGGCAGCTCGACCTGCTCACCAAGGACAAGAAGTCCGTCGGGATCGGCGCCTGGGTCCACGCCGACCGCGACAGCGTCGAGATCAAGCCCGGCAAGACCGCCGAGATCCCCTTCACCGTCACCGTTCCGGACAACGCCACCCCCGGCGACTACGTGGGCGGCATCCTGACCTCGCTCAAGCAGTCCGACGAGGCCCAGGGCATCAACGTGGACCGGCGCCTGGGCATCCGGGTCAAGCTGCGGGTCAGCGGGGAGCTCAAGCCGAAGCTCGCCGTCGAGGACCTCCACCTCGACTACGACGGCCCGGCCGGCCCCTTCGCCTCGGGCGACGCCACCGTCACGTACACGATCCACAACACCGGCAACGCGATGCTGTCGGCCCGCCAGTCCGTCTCGGTGGCCGGCCCGTTCGGATGGCTGCGGGCGAAGGCCGGCGACATCCCCGCGCCGCCGGAGCTGCTCCCCGGCGAGAGCTGGAAGGTGAAGGTGCCCGTCCACGGCGTCGCACCCGCCGTCCGCCTCACCGCGACCGCCACCCTCACCCCGATGCTCACCGACGCGTCGGGCTCGATCACCCCGCTGGACCCGGTCGAGGCCACCGCCCACGGCTGGGCCGTGCCCTGGGTGCTGGTCCTGCTGATCGTCCTCCTCGCCGCGGCCGTCGCCGCCGCGATCGTCCTCACCCGCCGCGGCCGCACGCGGCGCAAGCAGCGCGAGGACACCCGCGTCCGGGACGCCGTGGAGAAGGCGCTCCGCGACAAGGAGACGCAGAAGGGCTGACCCCGGGCCGTCAGTCCGCGAGGACGGCGGGGCCCCGGGGCCATGAGGCCTCCCGCCCCGCCGCCAGGACCCGAAGACGCGCCGGAGCCGGGCCGACGGCCGCCGGGTGGTCTTCCGCCCGTTCGATCGACGCCCGGCACCCGTGCGGGAGGGGCCCGCCGCGTCAGAGGATGTACTCCCCGAGCGCGTAGCCCTTCCGCTCCGTGATGAGCTCGATCCTGAGCCCGTTGGGGTCGGCCAGGAACATGCTGTCCGCGACCTCGGTGGGGAAGGACGCGTACGGCAGGCCCCGCTCGTCGAGGCGGGCCTTGACCATGTCGTAGGCCTCCTGCGTGACCGCGAGGGCGACGTGGTGGCCGCCGCCCACCGTCTCCGCGTAGTCGGGGTGGGGGTGGCCCGGGAAGTCGAAGAAGGCGAGCATGTTCTCGCCGCCCATGTCGAAGAAGAAGTGGGTCGATCCGCGGTAGTCGCGGTTCTCGATCAGGTCCACCAGCGGAAGCCCCAGTACGTCCCGGTAGAAGAGGATGGTCTCCTCGACGTCCCGGGCGATGAACGCGGCGTGGTGGACCCCCTGGGTGGTGGGTGCCGGGCGTTCCTCGGCCGGGAGGAGATAACGGTCCCTCAGTTCCGCCTGGCGCTCCAGGATCGCCTGCAGCTCCTCGCCGTGCGGCTGTGCCATGGTCGTGACTCCTCATCCTGGGGGCGGCGCGGACGGGCCCCGGGGCGACGGTATTGGGCCCGCCCTGCTCCCATCATCGCTTGACGTGTCAAGCAAACATAGAGGCATTTATTTGACACGTCAAGGATTCGGGAAGGGGTCCCGGCTTCCGGCAGGCCGAGCGGCAGGGGGGCGGGCGCCTCGGCCCGTCCATGTCCGCGCCCGGTTCCCGACACCTGTGGGCAAGGACGCAGGATCAAGGTCTCCAGGTAGTTGTATCTCCCAACCGGAGGTTTTGAGCCATGTCCTCAGTGTCCCGGAGAGACTTCCTCGGCACCGCCGCGACCGTCGCCGGCGCGGCCGCCATCGGCGCCACGCTGCCCGGCGTGAGCGCCGCCGCGACCCCCGCCCAGGCCGGGCCCGTCCCGCGCGGCCACGGCCACGGCCACGCGCACGGCGACATCCGCGACATCAAGCACGTCGTCGTGATCATGCAGGAGAACCGCAGTTTCGACCACTACTTCGGTGCCCTCAGGGGCGTACGCGGCTTCGGCGACCGCGCGACGATCCAGCTGCCCGGCGGCGGCTCCGTGTGGCAGCAGCCCAAGACGCCGACGGAGGGCGCCGAGACCCAGTACCCGTGGCGGCTGAGCGGCGCGAAGTCCTGGAGCGGCCCGACCCCGCCGAGCGCCGAGCTCGGCGCCGCCAACTACGGCGGCACCAGCCACGGCTGGACCGACCAGCACGGCGCCTGGTACGGCGGCCTCATGAACGGCTGGTACTACGCCAAGGGCGGTCCCACCACCCTCGGCTACCTGGACCGCAAGGACCTGCCCTTCCACTACGCCCTCGCCGACACCTACACCGTCGGCGACGCCTACCACTGCTCCGTGCTCAGCGCGACCGGCCCGAACCGCACCTACCTGTGGGGCGGCACCATCAACGCCGACAAGAAGCACGGCGACTTCACCGCCAACGACGGCGGCGACGAGCGTGGCAGGTTCCTGCCCTGGGAGTCCTACGCCGAGACGCTCCAGGAGGCCGGCGTCAGCTGGCGCGTCTACCAGTGCGCCGACGACTACGGCGACAACGGGCTGGAGTACTTCGGCACCTTCGCCAGGCTCGACCCCACCCAGGGAGGTCAGGCCGCCCCCGGCAACGTCTATTACGACAACGGCGTCAAGGACGTCCCCGAGCCGGTCACCGGCCTCGCGGGCAACGCCGACAACATCAGCGCCGCGATCCGCGCGGACGTGCTGGGCGGCACGCTGCCGCAGGTCAGCTGGGTCGTCAACAACCAGTTCTTCTCCGAGCACCCGGTCACCGCGCCCAGCAACGGCGGGTACTTCCTGCGCGGCGTCCTGGAGGCCCTCCACGCCGACCCGGACGTCTTCGACTCGACGCTGGTGATCGTCAACTACGACGAGAACGACGGCCAGTTCGACCACGTCCCGCCGCCCGTCCCCGCCCCCGGGGAGGCCGACGAGTTCGTCTCCGGCACCATGGGCCAGTACGGCGTCACCGAGCCCCTCCCGGTCGGCCTCGGCTTCCGCGTGCCGCTGCTGCTCATCTCGCCCTGGACCCGCGGCGGCTGGGTGACCTCGGAGGTCTCCGACCACACCTCGGTCATCCAGTTCCTGGAGAAGTGGACCACCGCCCTCGGCACGCCTGCCATCTGCCCCAACATCAGCGACTGGCGGCGCGAGGTGTGCGGCGACCTCACCAGCGCCCTCGACTTCGCCTCCCCCGTCTACGGGCTGCCCCACCTGCCCGACACCGGTCCGCTCGTCCCCGAGACCCGGTACACCCCGCTGCCCGGCGACAACGCGATGCCCACGCAGGAGAAGGGCACCAAGCGGGCCCGCCCGCTGCCGTACCAGCCCAGCGCCAACCTGACCGGCTTCGCCGACGGCGCGGTCGAGCTGGAGCTCGGCAACGAGGCCCCCTTCGCCACCAAGGCGAGCCACTTCTCCGTCCACAACAACCTCGGCGGGTTCCCCTCGCTGGCCGCGTACCCGGCCGCGTTCCCCGGCCAGTACACCGTCCCCGCGGGCGCGAGGGTCACCGGCACCGGCCCCGTCGGCTCCACCGCCGGCGACACCGCCTACGACCTGACGGTCACGGGCCCCAACCGGTTCCTGCGCCGCTTCACCGGCGACACCGCCGGCGCCGGCAAGGACCTCGTCGTCGAGGCCCGCTACCACGACGGCAGGGCGACCGCCCACCCGAAGCTCAAGCTGTGGCTGCGCAACGACGGCCGCAAGCCGGTGACGTTCACCGTCACGCACAACCACTACATCCACGGCGCCCCCACGAAGGTGCGGGTCGCCCCGCACGGCAAGGAGGCGTGGACGGTCAACCCGCTGGAGGTCAGCGACGGCTGGTACGACGTCACCGTCACGGCCGACTGCGACCGCACCTGGTCGCAGCGCTTCACCGGCCACCTGGAGACCGGCCGGGCCAGCGTCACCGGCTGACCTGACCTGACCTGACCTGACCTGACCTGACCTGAACGGCCGGGGACGGGCGACCGCCGTCGCCCGTCCCCGGCCGCGGCCGCGTCCGTGCCCGGCGTCCCGGCCGCGGTCAGATGACGGTGAGCGTCAGGACAGCCGTGTAGGTGCCGGGTGGCGTGCCCGTCGGCGCGTCGAGGTCCAGCCGGGCCCCCACGTCGGCGGCGCCGGGGCCGGCCCCGGTGGACGTCCTCCCGTTGCGCGGGACCGGAGAAGCGGGTATGGCCCTTCCGGACGGCCCCTCCTGGACGCTGCGCGAGGAGGCGGACCCGGCGATCGTGTGACGCGGCCGGGCGCGGTCCGGACCGCCGGCGACGGAGGGTGACCGTGACCCCCGGGTCCTGGCCAAGGGCCGCCGGTGGGTGAACGCCCGCCCCCGGCGCCCGGAAGATTTCCCACAGCGCCCTCGCATAGCCCCTGACCTGCGAAGAAGCGCCCGCCGCGGCGCTGCGCCGCGGCGCTTTCTTTTGACTACGGGCCCCACCCGTGTCACGGTCATGTCCTCGGCGTTTGCCGCCTTGCATCACGGCGTCCCTGCCCGGTGAGCGAGAACGCGTGGGTCACGTGGCCCTCGTCCTACCGGCTCCAGGCACACGAAGCCGGTTCGACGACGGTCGGAAATGGCACGGCCGTTGTCCACCAATCTTCACGTACGAAGGAGATTGACATGCGTGCAAACATCACCGTCCGCCGGACTGTCGCCGCAGCGCTGGCGGCACCGTTGCTCGCCGTCGTCGCGGCGGGCACCGCCGACGCGGCACCACAGATCACGACCTCAGCCCTCCAGACGGCCCCGACCAGCTACGTCCAGGGCGGCGGTGGCTTCGGCGGCATCGGCGGCTTCCGCGGCAACGGGTTCTACGGCAACAACTTCTACGGCGGTTTCGTCCCCGTCGTCGTCGTCCCCGTGGCCGTCCCCGTCGGCGGCTTCGGCGGGTACTTCCCGTTCCGCTGAGGGCTCCCCGCCCCACCGACCGCGGCACACCCCGACCGGCCGGAAGTCCCGTGGCGAACCGCCGCGGGACTTCCGGCCGGCGGGCCGCCCTCGCCCCGCTCCTGTCACACCCCCACGACGGCTCCGGTCTCAGCTGTCGGCCCCCGTCCACGCGGGGCCGGTCCAGTCGACGACGAGGAGAGCACCGTGACCGTCCGGTCCAGGGAATTCAACTTCGGCATGCCGTGGGAATCGCTCTACGGGTACAGCCAGGCCGTACAGGCCGGCGACACGCTCTACATCTCGGGGCAGTTGTCCCACGACAGCGCCGGAACCTTCATCGGGACCGGCGACTTCGAGCTCCAGATGAGCACGACCCTCGACAACCTCGACCGCGTGCTGGAGCACTTCGGCGCCGGCCGCGACCAGATCGTCGAGACCACCGTCCTGGTCAGGGGCCTGCGCGACCACTTCGACACCGCCGCCCGCCTGCACGCCGCCTACTGCGGCGACCACCGCCCCACCAGCACCGTCATGGGCGTGTCCGACCTGGCCCTGCCCGACCAGCTCGTGGAGATCGGCGCGGTCGTCCGCCTCGACATCACCCACTGACCGGACACCGGACGCGGGGCTAGGATCCGGGCCATGGCCCTGACCCTGCACGACGTGGACCGGTTCGAGGCCTCCAGGCCGCGCCTGGAGGCCGTCGCCTACCGGCTCCTCGGCTCCGCGAGCGAGGCCGAGGACGCCGTGCAGGAGACCTTCCTGCGCTGGCAGGCCGTCGACGTCGACCGCATCGACGTCCCCGAGGCGTGGCTGACCAAGGTGCTCACCAACCTGTGCCTCAACCAGCTGACCTCGGCCCGGGCCCGGCGCGAGACCTACGTGGGCCAGTGGCTCCCCGAACCGCTGCTCGCCGGTGACCCGATGCTCGGCCCGGCCGACACCGCCGAACAGCGCGAATCCGTCTCGTACGCGGTCCTCGTCCTGCTGGAGCGCCTCAGCCCCAACGAGCGCGCGGTGTACGTGCTGCGGGAGGCCTTCGACTACCCGCACCGCGAGATCGCCGGGATCCTCGACATCACCGAGGCCGCCAGCCAGCAGATCCACCACCGCGCCAGGAAGCACATCGCGGACGGCAAGGCCCGCAAGGCCGGTACCGAGGTCGACGAGGCGGCCACCCGGCGGGTCGTCGAGGAGTTCCTTGCGGCCGCCACCAGCGGCCGGACCGAGCCGCTCGTGCGGCTGCTCACCCAGGACGTCGTCGCGGTCGGCGACGGCGGCGGGAAGGTCCCGGCCCGCGCGAAGGCGTTCGAAGGAGCGCTCGCCGTCGCGAAGTTCCTGCGGGGCCTGTTCAAGCCCGGCACGGCCAAGCGTGCCCTGGTCGGCGGCTCGGCCGAGATCCACGCGACGACCGCCAACGGCGGCCCCGCCCTCGTGGCGGTCGTCGACGGCCGGGTCGTCGGCGTCATGTGCCTGGAGGTCACCGCCGAGGGCATCGCCGCCGTACGCAACCAGGTCAACCCCGACAAGCTCCGGCGCGCGACCGGGCGATGGGCGGCCGGCGACCACGGGGAACCTCTGCTCCACGCCTTCTGACCCCGGTGTGACGTGCTTCACATCGCGTTCCTGTCAGGAAACGGCGGCCCGCCCGGTTCAAGGGGCGAACCCGCTGGAGAGAAGACAGGAGCCAGGACATGCAGCACCGCATCGTCGTCCTCGGAGCCGGATACACCGGAGCCAGCGCCGCCGGGCGCCTCGCCAGGCGGCTGCACCGCGAGGACGTCGCCATCACCCTCGTCAACGCGGAGCCCGACTTCGTCGAGCGCGTCCGGATGCACCAGCTCGCGACCGGCCAGGACCTCACCACCCGGCCCCTCGGCGAGATGTTCGCGGGCACCGGCGTCGAACTGAAGGCGGCGAAGGTCACCGGCATCGACCCCGACCGCAGGACCGTCGCCGTCCACGGCGCGGACGGCGCCGGGGAACTGACCTACGACACCCTCGTCTACGCCCTCGGCAGCGGCTGGAAGGACCAGGGCGTCCCCGGCGCCGCCGAGCACGCCCACGAGATCGCCGGCCGCCCCGGGGCACTGCGGGTGCGCGAGCGCCTGGCCGCCCTGGACGCCGGACGGCCCGTGCTCGTGGTCGGCGGCGGCCTCACCGGCCTGGAGGCCGCGACCGAGATCGCCGAGGCCCGCCCGGACCTCGCCGTCGCCCTCGCCGCCCACGGCGGCCTCGGCGACTGGCTCTCCGGCAAGGGCGCCCGGCACCTGCGCAAGGTCGTCGACCGGCTCGGCATCACCGTGCACGAGCACACCACCGTCACCGCCGTGGCGGCCGACCACGTCACCACCGCCGACGGCACCTCCATCCCGGCCGCGGTCACCGTGTGGACCACCGGCTTCGCCGTCCACCCGATCGCCGGGGCCACCACCCTGGAGACGACCGGCACCGGCCGGATCGTGGTCGACGGCACCATGCGCTCGGTCTCCCACCCGGACGTCTACGCCATCGGCGACGCCGCCCTGGCGATGGGCCCCGGCGACAAGCCGCTGCGGATGTCGTGCGCCTCGGGCATCCCCACCGCCTGGCAGGCCGCCGACGCCATCGCGGCCCGCCTGACCGGCGGCAAGCTCCCCAACACCCCACTGCGGTACTTCAACCAGTGCATCTCGCTCGGCCGCAAGGAGGGCCTGATCCAGTACGTCACCGCCGACGACCGTGCGGTCAGCGCGGCCCTGACCGGACGGCTCGCCGCCCTCTACAAGGAACTGGTCTGCAAGGGCGCCGCCTGGGGCGTCGCCAACCCGACGATGGGCCTCCCCACCCGCCGTCGCCGCGTCATCCCCCGGCCCGCCCCGTCCGGACCCGCGGTCCGGACGCCTGCCTGACCCGCACCGCACGCGCCGTCCCGCCGCGGGGGAGCCGCCCCGCGGCGGGACTGCGGGGCTGCGTGCGGCCGGCGGATCAGGAGTTGGCGATCAGCGCCGCCGTCGGCAGCAACGTGCCCAGGACGCTGAGCAGCCAGTAGGTGCGTGCGGACAGCGCCGTCCGGACGGCGAGGGGCCGGTTGGCCACCCACCAGAGCACGGCGTAGAGGAGCACGACGGGCCCGAAGAGCAGCAGCCCGGGCAGGATGCCGTCGTTCTCCGTCGGCTCCCGCACGGTCAGACCCAGGTCGGCGAGCGGCCAGTTCGCGGCGAGGTACCAGAGCATCCACATCGGCACCACTCCCGGGATCCCCAGCAGCAGATTCACGCCCAGGGCGGTGTACCACCGTCTGGTCATCCCCGTCGCCCCTCCCCGTGATCGTCCGTGGAGACGGTACAACGAAGGCGGGCGGAGCCGACCGCCGCAGCCGCAACGGACTTCCCGCGCGGAGCGGCGGTCGGGCCTCCCGTACCCGCTGCCGGCCGGGCGTCAGCCGATCTCCACCGCCATCCCCTTGACGTTGGTGGCGTCCAACGCCTTCCGGATCCCCTTGGCGAGCTTGACCGCGTCACCGACGGCCCAGAAGTGGACGAAGAAGAGCCGCGGTTCGTCCGTCAGCCCGTGGTTGTGCAGCTCCACGAGTTGGCACCCGGCACGCCTGAGGGCCGCCAGGACGTCCTGGACCTCGCTGGCGATCATGGCGCAGTCGCCGCTGACCGCGGCGCGGCCGTTGCCCAGCGGCTGGTAGTTGATCGCACTGGTGGATCCGAGGCCCGGCGGCAGGACCATACCGGCGTCGGTGATGGTCTCCCGGCGCACGAAGGTGTTCTTGTAGACCCCGTCGTCGATGCCGCCCTTGATGCCCATCACCTTGTCGATGGTGGCGACGTCCATGTCGAGCTTGCGCGGCACGGTGTGGTCCGGCCGCCCCGGCGGCGGGGCGCCGGTCCGGTCGAGCGCCGCACGCAGTCCCGTGGCGATGGCCACGGGGTCCTTGCCGTGCGCGTGGACGTGGACCCACCAGATCTCCGGGTCCTGCGAGAGCAGGTGCTTGTGGATCGCCGTCTGCTCGATCTTGCGCTCGTGCAGCACGTCGGCGAACGACTGCATCTCCTTCTCGGTGACCACCACGTCGCCCATCAGCAGCGTGTTCCCGTCGGCGTAGCGGACGAAGGACACGTGCGAGCCCAGGGCGAGCCCCGGTTTGACGGTGACGCCCTGCGAGACCACCTTGAGGTCCCGGCGCGGCAGACCCGTGTGGTACATGAACTCGCGCCTGATGTCGCCCGTCCGCCCGAGCGCGACGGACACGTCCTTCCAGTCCGTCAGAGCGGTGCGCACGGGCATGACCGACGGGTGGTTGTGCTGTTTCGACGTTCCGGTTGGCGCGCACGCGGAGATCGCCCCGCCCAGCATCGGCGCCAGAGTGGCCGCGGCGAGCAGATGCCGCCGTGACGCACCCGCCTGCGGGTGGGTGTCCTGCTGTCGGTCCTCACGCATCATGTGTGCCTCCTGACGGGATGGAAGCACGACGAGCCACGGACAGACCCCAGCACCGCCAGCACTGCGGCCAGGTGGGTGAAGCGCCCGTCGGCAAACGGGTGAGCAGGCCCGCCGACGGAGCCCGTACGCCCGCCCCGGCCACGCCTGGCGGCCCCCCAACTGCGCCACGACGCTCCGCATGCTCGGCCGGCCGGCGCAGTACAGCGGGCCCGGGCCAGCGAACCCTGCCACGGACCGTCACCGAGGGAAGCCGTGCCGTGTGCACGACGTGGCCCCCCTCCGGCCCGTTCTGGGACCCTCCGACCATGCCGACGCACCGCTTCACCGAGGTCCCCGCCGACGCCTTGGCCCTCATCGAGGAGCACACCGGGCCCGTGCTGGAAGCCGAGTCGGTCCCGACGGGCCTCAATTCGGAAGTCGCGGCCCGTATCCATACGGCGACGGGCGCCGTCTTCGTCAAGGGACTGAGGCTCGGGCATCCACGGGCCTGGACGCAGGAACGCGAAGCGGCCATCGCCCCGCACGTCACGCCGCTGGCTCCGGCCCTCCTCTGGCACACCCGGTGGGCGGGCTGGGACCTCCTCGGCTTCGAGGACCTCGACGGTCCCCACGCCGACTACGCCCCCGGCTCAGCCCACCTGGCTCTCGTCGCCGATGCGATGCGCACCCTCGCGGCCCTGCCGCTGCCCGACCTGCCGCTCAGGACCATGCCGGACCGCTTGCGGGCCCACGCCGGCGACGACGCCGGGCTGTTCACCGGGGACCGGCTGCTCCACACCGACTGGAACCCGCACCACGTCCTCATCGCCGGACGGGCCCGGCTCGTCGACTGGGCCTGGGCCGCCCGAGGCGCCGGGTGGATCGACCCCGCCCTGTGGGCCATCTGGCTCATCGCCTCTGGCCACTCTCCCGAGCAGGCCGAGCAGTTGTCGGCCGAGCACCCCGCGTTCCCCGCCGCCCCGGCACCCGGGCGCGACGCGTTCGCGCGAGCGCAGCACCGGCTCTGGGACGAGATCGCCGGCGACTCCCCGAACGAGTGGACGGCCACGATGCAGACCGCGGCCGCGGCGTGGCACCGGCACCGATGCGGCTGACCGAGCCGCGGTTGCCGTGCGCAGTGCCCAGGAACCGATGTGAACCCCCGCCGCCAGCAGCCGCGTTGATGTGACCGCGGCATGTCCCGGCCACCTCGCCGGCGGCATGAGGGTCCGTTCCTCCACCCGCCGCACGGGTCGGGCGGATCGGTCACCTGCCATGCCCGACTTCGCGGCACGCCGTCAGCAACCCCGATCAGCGCGGCCCTCGGCATTGGTGCGTTCACTGTCCGTCCTTCACCGGGCTGTCGCCCCGGGTTGCGGCGATCCGCGCGCGCCGGCAACATCGGCTGGACGGTCTCCGGCCAGGTCGGCGACTTCACCGGCCCGGCCGGAAGCACCATCGACGGGAGCAGCCTGACCTGGGCCCCCGCGATCGCCGACCGTGGCAATGTCCCGTCCATCACGCCGGGCGCCCCGGTCGTACCCGGCGACGGCAACGGGCTCAAGGAGTCCCGGACACTGGCCACCGGCATCGGCCCCGGCACCGCTGATGCCGGGGCCGGGCTCGACTTCGACGCACCGACCTCCACGCCCCCCGGCACGTACACGGCGGTCCTGACGCTGACCGTCATCTGATCCCCATGCGCACGAGAGCTGACGGCCGCCGGTGCGGTTCTCACCGCACGCCCACCGGGCATGCTCCGGGCGGTCGTCAGCCGGTGTCGGGCGTTGGCAGGTAGGGGGAGCCCCGGCCGTTCCAGTAGCTGATGGGCGAAGGTGTCCAAGCGGCCGCGTCTGCTGTTCGGGCAGCCGGCGAAGGTACACCGATGAGTTCCGCCGGCCAGGCCGGTCTCTCAGTACGCACGCCATCGAGCCACCGACTGGAGACCCACCATGACGAATCCCGCACACCCCGGCCGCATGCTGTTCGTGAACCTCCCCGTAGCGGACCTCGAACTCAGCAAGGCGTTCTTCGCCAAGCTCGGGTTCGGCTTCAACCCGCAGTTCACCGACGAGTCCGCAGCCTGCATGCTGGTCGGCGAGCAGGCCTTCGTCATGCTGCTCAGCCGCGGGAAGTTCGCGGAGTTCGCGAAACTGCCGATGGCCGACCCCACCACGCACACGCTGGCGTTGTACTGCTTCAGCGTGTCGTCCCGCGATGAGGTCGACACGGTCAGCGCCGCCGCACTCGCGGCGGGCGGCTCCGAGGCGGATGCCGCCGAGGACCACGGCTTCATGTACTCACGCAGCTTCTTCGACCTCGACGGCCATGGCTGGCAGGTCATGTGGATGGACCCGGCAGCGGCGGAGCAGGGTCCCGAGGCGTTCGCGGACTCCACCACCCAGGACGCCGCCACACCGGCCTGACCTGTGGATTTCCCACCGCCCGCTCCGGCACGACAGTGGCACGGCATCCGCGCTGGTGACCCTCTCGATGCGATCCATGGGCGGGACGTCCGTTGCGGTCTGCTCGACTGATCTCGTACCGCGGGAAATCCTTACCCCCACGAGATAGGGCCGGGAACGCTGACTTCTGCTGCAGCAACCGCTTCCGCGAGCGTGTGGAGGCGCCGGAGCGCGGGCATCCGTACCGCGGGCGCAGAACAGGCCCGCCTCCGAGTCGTAGTCGAAACGCCCTTCGAGCGCCGGCGCCTCGGTACTGACGAGCCACCGAGCCACACCTTCCCAGAAGTACCCGTTGGGCTCATGACCGAGCTCATCGACTACGCCGCCTACAGTCGCGGCTCCGGCGTCGAGCAAGAGCGAGTACTCACCAGGGGCAGGCTCAAACAGCCTCATCGGATCCAGGGGCGGAGCCTGACAGGTGTCCGCGCTCCACTGCAAAAAGTCGGGCGCCAGCTTCAGGGCGCGGGAGTGTCACGGCTGCGTCTCACTCCGCGAATAGAAACCGCGCTCTGAGCTTGGGAATCACCGGGCCGTCACGGAGGGGGTTGACGCTGACCAGCGCAAACGGCCTCTGGTGATTAATCGCGAGGCGTCGCGCTTGACTGCTCTTGACCGCTGGGATCCGCTCTTTCTGGCACGGATGTGGCACGGGCTTCCATCCGCTCTGACGGGTCGCGTCACCGACCCCGCACCCGACAACACTGTCACTCGAATGGCCCAACATGACGTGCCACCCATATGGGTGAAGATCAAGCTGGCTAGTGCCCCAACCGAGGCAATCTGTGAAAGGCGAACCAAATGCGCATTCGACGAATCCTCGCCACAGTCTTCGCCACGGCAGCCCTCGCCGGACTCGGCCTCACAGGCGCCGCCACCGCCACCGCCGGCAGCGTCACCCCGGCCAGCGTAACCCCGGACAGCGTCACCCCGGGTGAGTGCACGGACGGCGGCGGAACGATCGATCGGTCGACGCCCGTGCTCCCGACCTGCAGGGGCGGTATGTACGACGGGCAGACGGTCGACTAAACCCCACCAGGGCCCGTTGTGAAAGTGGATCGGCGCCCCGCAGCCACGCGTTGCGGGGCGCTCCCTCGCGAGCGTTCCCCCTCGGCTGACGGCTCAACGTACCTGGAGGCGTGACGATCGCACACGGGCCCGATGAGGTCGGCGGGAGCGGCTTTGGGCTGGAGTTGCCGTGGGGCGAGAGATCGGGGCCCGTACGCTGGTCGCGAAGCGGGCAGTCTCTGGACCTGCCCGCAATAGCCCGATGTGGGCCCCGATCTTCGAGGCTCGCCCCATGGTGGCTGCCCAAAGCCGTGGAGCCGACCGGGCCCAGCCACCGGCGGCTACCGTCCACCGCTCGGGTGTGCTCGCTACAGCCGCGCGGCCGGCGTAGCCGGGCCCGGAGCGGGGCGGAGACAAGAGCGTCGGGCCCGGCGGCGAGCCGGGGCCGCGCGCGGCGAGCGGAGCGAGCCGCCTTGATGAAGTAGGGAAAGTCTTACCGCGCTGCGTAGCCGTTGCTCGTGTCTTGCCTGGCTTGCGGGGATCACATGACCACTTTGGCGTTGAGGCATAGTTGGTCACGGTGCCCGCGACAGCGCTGTCGGTGGGCTGCGGCACACTGTGGGCATGAGCACCCCTTCGACTGCCGGAGGTGCCGACCTGTCTCCCCCCTCTCCAGTCTGGGTTGAGTCGTTGGGCGGCCCCTTGATTGTCGTTCCCGTCTCTGCGCTGCCTGCGTGGCGCGGCGCCACCGAGACCGGCGTACTTACTGGAGACGCGACCGCTCCAGACGACTACGACCGGGCATGTGCCGTGGACGACCTCGCAGGCGTGATCACCATTGGGGTCTGCTGCACGATCGGGTGACATCTGAACTGGCTTGCCCTGTGGGGCGGGTGGGAAGGATGTCGCTGTGCCCAAGCCCTATCCGGAAGAGTTCAGCCAAGACGTCGTGCGAGTCGCAAGGAACCGCGGCCCGGGTGTGACGGTCGAGCAGGTGGCCACCGACTTCGGAGTCCACCCGATGACGTTGTGGAAAT
>NZ_JARAVO010000201.1:0-18018 GCF_033792805.1 Streptomyces sp. PA03-1a | reverse complement strand
CTGCTCCCCTGACCCCGGCCGAAGGGGGAAGGCATGTGACGACACGGCCCGGCCGGGGTCAGGGGAGCAGGTCGCCGAGCGGGACGCCGGCGAGGGCGCGGACGTCGCGGGCCAGGTGGGCCTGGTCCGCGTAGCCGGCGCGGGCGGCGACGTCGGCGAAGGGATGGCCGCGGCGGGCCAGTCCCAGTGCGCGCTGGAGGCGCAGGATGCGGGCGAGGGTCTTGGGCCCGTAGCCGAAGGCGGCCAGGCAGCGGCGGTGGAGCTGGCGTTCGCTCAGCCCGGTGTCCTCGGCGACGGTGCCGACGCGGGCGCCGGCCGCCAGGCTCGCGGCGATCTGCGGGCCCCACGGGGGCGCCGCGCGCCGCACGTCCCGTGCGAGCACCAGGGACTCCAGGACGGCGCCGGGGTCGGCGGCCGCGGCGACGCGCTCGGTGGCCCGGCGGGCCTGCGCGCCGGGCCACAGCGCGTCCAGCGGAACACGGCGGTCACGCAGCTCGTGCGCGGGCAGCCGGAAGACGGCGGGCCCGACGCCGGGGGCGAAGCGCAGGCCCGCGTACCGCGTGCCGGGCGGGCTGCCGGAGAGGTGGGCGGCGGTGTCGGGGCCCGCCGCGAACAGACCGGTGTCCTCGCCCCAGATCAGGTCGATGCAGCCGTCGGGCAGCACGCGGGCCGCCGCGGCACCCGCTGTCCTCGTCCACAGCACGGCGCCGGGCACCGTCGAGGTCTGTTCCCGGTACACCGCTCCAGCATGGCACCCGCCACCGACAGCGCGCCGGGTGCGCCTCAGTGCGGGGGCTTGCCGCCGTTCTTGCCCGAGGGCCGGCGCCCGCGCAGCCGGGACCGCACGTCCTCCGGCGGCAGGAAGCCCGCCCAGCGCTCGGGGAATTCGGCGGGCGGGTCCTCCGGGCCGACCTCGTCGTCCGGGCCGGACTCGAACGCGGCCCGACGGGCGGCGGCCTCCGCGACGAGGTCGGCTGCGGCACGTTCCCTGGCCCGTGCGTTCTCCTCGCGGGCGGCCGCGGTCTCGATCGAGGGCCACACCCGGTCGATGGCGGCGTTGACGGCCGCTCCGACGAGCACCGCGAAGGCCGACACGAAGATCCACAGCAGGACGGCGACCGGCGCGGCCAGCGATCCGTAGATGGTCGGGCCCTCGACCGTGTGGGTGAGGTAGATGCGCAGCACGAAGCTGCCGAGGACCCACATCAGCAGGGCGACGGCCGCCCCGGGCATGTCCTCGTACCAGGGCGAGCGCACCGGTACGGAGACGTGGTACAGCGTGGTGAGGAACGCGATCGACAGCACGCTGACGACCGGCCAGTACAGTATCCGGATCACGGCCTCGCTCCACGGCAGGAACGACACCACCGCGTCCGGCCCGACGACCATCAGCGGCATGACGACCGCGCCGATCACCAGGGCGACGATGTAGAGCAGCAGCGCCAGCAGCCGCGTCCTGACGATGCCGCGCCTGCCCTCCAGCCCGTACATGATCGTGATCGTGTCGACGAAGACGTTGAGGGCCCGCGATCCGGACCACAGGGCGATGACGAAGCCGATGGAGATCACGTCGGGCCGTCCGCCGCCGAAGACGTCGTCGACGAGCGGCCGCATCAACTGGTCGACGCCCTTGTCCGACAGGACCGTCGCGGCGGCCGTGAGGATGTTGCCGCGGATGTTGTCGATCGTGTCGGTGCCGATGATCTCGTCGACGTAGCCGATGGCGCCGACGAGGCTCAGCAGCAGCGGCGGCAGGGAGAGCAGCACGAAGAAGGCGGCCTCGGCGGCGAGGCCGGTGACGCGGTACTCCATGCAGGAGTCGACCGTGTCCTTGAGCAGCAGCCAGCCCACCTTGCGCTTGGATACGTTCCTGTAGAGGGCCCGCGCCCGGTGGAGTCGGCCTCGCCTGGGCCGCTCGGGTGTTTCGTCTGCTGCCTGCACGCGCCTACCGTAACCGTCATGAGTCCCCCCACACACACCGTGACCAACCAGGCTCCGCCCCTGGTCGGGTATGACGTGTACGCCGCCGACACCGCCCTGGTGGAGGGGGTGGCACGGCACGTGGCGCCCGGGCTCCGGGAGGAGGTCCACCGGGAGCTCGGCGAGATCGGCCGGGCCGCCGGTTCCGCGCAGGCGCGGGGGTGGGCGGAGGCCGCCGACACCCATCCGCCGGTGCTGCGCACCCACGACCGGTACGGGCACCGGATCGACGAGGTGGAGTTCCATCCGGCCTGGCACCGGCTGCTGGGGCGGGCGGTGTCCTCGGGGCTCACCGACGCCTGGTCGCGCCCCGGCGGACACCTGCGGCGCGCGGCGGGTTTCCTGGTGTGGTCCCAGGCGGAGGCCGGGCACGGCTGCCCGGTGTCGATGACGCACGCGGCGGTGCCGGCGCTGCGGGCCGACCCGGCGCTGGCCGCCGAGTGGGAGCCCCGGCTGGGGTCCCGGGTGTACGACCCGCAGCTGGTGGCGCCGGGAGGCAAGCCCGGGGCGCTGTTCGGCATGGGGATGACCGAGAAGCAGGGCGGCTCGGACGTGCGGGCCACCACCACGCGGGCGGAGCCGCTGGCGGAGGAGGGCACGTACCTGCTCACCGGCCACAAGTGGTTCTGCTCGGCGCCGATGTCCGACGCCTTCCTCGTGCTGGCGCAGGCGTCCCCCTCCTCGGGGAAGGGGGGCCTGACCTGCTTCCTGCTGCCCCGGGTGCTGCCGGACGGCTCCCGCAACGTCTTCCTGATCCAGCGGCTCAAGGACAAGCTGGGCAACCGCTCCAACGCCTCGGCGGAGGTTGAGTTCGACGGCACGTGGGCGCGCCGGGTCGGCGAGGAGGGGCGCGGGGTGGCGACCGTCATCGAGATGGTGGCGGCCACCCGGCTGGACTGCGCGACCGGTTCCGCCGCGCTGATGCGGCAGGCGGTGGCGCAGGCGGTGCACCACGCGACGCACCGCAGCGCGTTCGGCGGGCCGCTGGTCGACAAGCCGCTGATGCGGAACGTCCTGGCGGACCTTGCCCTGGAGTCGGAGGCGGCCACCACGACCGTGCTGCGGCTGGCGGCGGCGTACGACGCGGATGACGCGGACGACGAGCAGGAGCGGCACTTCCGGCGGCTGGCGGTTGCGGTCTCCAAGTACTGGGTCACCAAGCGCTGCCCGCCGCTGGTGGCCGAGGCGCTGGAGTGCCTGGGCGGCAACGGCTACGTGGAGGAGTCGGGGCTGCCGCGGCTGTTCCGGGAGTCGCCGCTGAACTCGGTGTGGGAGGGCTCGGGCAACGTGCAGGCCCTGGACGTGCTGCGGGTACTGCAGAGGGAGCCGCGCGCGCTGAACGCCTTCCTCGGCGAGATCGGCCTGGCGCGCGGCGCTGACCACCGGCTGGACGGCGCGATCAAGGCGCTGCTGACCGAACTGGCCGACCTGGAGGGCGTCGAGGCCCGGGCGCGCCGGCTGGTGGAGCGCATGGCGCTGGTGCTGCAGGGCTCGTTGCTGGTGCGGTTCGCCCCGGTCGAGGTCTCGGACGCGTTCTGTGCCTCGCGGCTCGGCGGGGACTGGGGGGCGACCTTCGGCACGCTGCCGCGCGGGCTGGACCTGGCGGCGATCGTGGAGCGGGCACGCCCTCAGGGGTGAGGGGCGGATGCGGCGGCGGTCCGCCCGAGGTCCCGACGGAAGGACCGGGATCTTCGGGGAAACGTTCCGCCGCCGCGCCGCACTGAGGGTGGTGCCGCGCCGACTCGGCACCACCCCCGGTCTCGCCTCACCGTCGCACGGAATCAGGGTTCCGTACGAATAGCGTGATGCGCCGTCACTGTCCGTCGAATGCGCGCATATTCGCAACCGTTGCAGACAGTTGCAAGGTATTGGCCGGATATCCCACCGGAGGGACCGGCCCGGCGGCACCATATGCACATGGTGTGGCAGCGGAGAATCGGCGCGGCCACTGCCCGAGCGCAGAAAGCGCTGCGCACACGGACGCGGGGAGCACCATGAGCCAGGATCCGAACGACGCACGGTCGTTGTCGGTCCAGTCCGTCCAGGAACCGCGCCGTTCCGCACGGCTGCTGGGCGGCATGCGGGACGCCGCGCTGGGCGGCGGATCGGGTGGCACGGTGCCCAGACCGGTCATCCAGGACTCCTGGCGGCGCGCCCTGGACCTCGGTGTCGACCCGGACAACGGCAGTCACGCCGGCATGCTGACCGCCGACGAGATCGAGGTGCGCAGGCGCCACACCCCGCTGAACGACGTGATGTCCGCGCTGCGCGACGGCCTGGTCTCGGTCGCCGACGAGGCCCGGCACATCATGGTGGTCACCGACCCCGAGGGCCGGGTGCTGTGGCGGGACGGCAGCCTGGCCGTCCGCAGGAGCGCGGACCGGCTCGGCTTCGCCGAGGGTGCCTCGTGGTCGGAGGAGGCCGTCGGCACCAACGCGATCGGCACCGCCCTGGTCACCGGACGGCCGGTGCAGGTGCACTCCTCGGAGCACTTCGTCCGGGTGCACCACCAGTGGACCTGTGCCGCGGCCCCGCTCATCGACCCGCGGGACGGCCGGCTGCTGGGCGCGGTGGACGTCAGCGGGCCGGCGGCCGGGATGCACCCCGCGATGCTGTCGCTGGTGACCGCGGTGACCAAGGTCGCCGAGGCCGAACTGCGCAGCCTGCACTGGGCGGCCGTGGACCGGCTGCGCTCGGTCTCCGCCCCGCTGCTCGCCCGGATGCCGGGCCGGGCGGCGGTCGTCGACCCCAACGGGTGGACGGCGGCGGTGACCGGGATGCCGCCGGTGGAGCGGATCACGCTGCCCGCCGCGCCGAGCGCCGGACGTACGTGGGTGCCCGCGCTGGGCACTTGCACCCTGGAGCCGCTGCCGGGCGGCTGGCTGGTGCGGGTCGCCACGCCGGAGGAGGAGGTGCCCGGGGCCGGGCACGTGGTGCTGGACCTCGGCCGTCCCCGCACGTGGACGGTGAACGTCTCCGGTGCGGCCGGCGGCTGGTCGCAGGAGCTCAGCCCGCGCCACGCCGAACTGCTCTTCGTGCTGGCCCTGCACCGGGACGGCCGCACCGCCGCGGAACTGGCCGGCGACCTGTTCGGCGACCCCTCCCGCACGGTGACGGTGCGGGCCGAGATGTCCCGCCTGCGCCGCACCCTGGCCGGGGTCCTCGACCACCGTCCCTACCGCTTCGCGGACGGCGTCGAGGTCGAGGTGGTCCGCCCCGCCCACCCCGCGGATCTGCTGCCGCACTCGACGGCGCCGGCGGTGCGTGGGGCGCGCTTCGGGGAGTGAGGGGGCGACCCGGACGGGCCGCGGCAGCGAGCCGGGAACCCGCCGGGTCCGCGAGGCCGCAGAATGTGGCGCATGAGCACTAGCGTCACGGTGACCACGTGGTCACTGGAGCAGACCTCCCACGCCGATCTGCGGCCCTCCCTGGAGCCGGACCCCGCGACGTCGGGCATCCGCATCGCGCGGGCCGAGGTGCCGTCCCCGGAGTTCAGCCGCTTCCTCTACACGTCGGTGGGCGCGGACTGCGCCTGGACGGACCGCCTGCCGTGGTCGTACGAGCAGTGGCGGACCTTCCTGGAGCGCCCGGGCGTGGAGACCTGGGTGGCGTACGACCGGGACACCCCGGCCGGCTACATCGAACTGGACCCGCAGGACGACGGCCAGGTCGAGATCGCGTACTTCGGGCTTCTGCCCGCCTTCCGGGGGCGGCGGATCGGCGGGCACCTGCTGTCCGTCGGCATCGCCCGCGCCTGGGACCTGGCGGAGCGCCGGCCGGACCGCACCCCGACGAAGCGGGTGTGGGTGCACACCTGCAGCCTGGACGGGCCGCACGCGCTGGCCAACTACGAGAACCGTGGCTTCCGCATCTTCCGCACCGAGACGGGGGAAGAGGAGGAGAGGCCCGTCACCGGGCCCTGGCCCGGAGCCCGGTAGGGACCGGCGGACGGGAAGGGGCGGGCATGGACGTCGTCGGGGTCGGGGCGCTCAACCTGGACCTCATCACGGGCGCGTCCGCCCTGAACGGCGGCCCGGTGCTGGCCCGGCTCGGCGCGCACATGCGGCTGCGCCCGCCGCCGGAGAGCGGCGGCGAACGCATGGTCGACGAGCCCGCCGTCCGCGCGGGCCTGGAGTGGCTGCGGGCCGAGGGGGTGCCGCTCACGCCGGAACCGGGCGGCTCGGCCTTCAACACCCTCCATGCGCTGGGCCGTCTGGGCCGCGGGCTGCGGCTCGGGTACGTGGGCGTGGCGGGCCGCGACCCGCTGGGCGCGGCCGGCCCCCTCGCCGTCCTGGACGGGCTCGGCATCGACCGGCGGCTGGTGGCCCTGGACCCGGACCGGCTGTGCGGGATCTGCCTGTCCGTGCACGACGGCGGGGAGCGCACGCTGCTGACCCACACCGGGGCGAACACGCGGATCGCCGCCCATGTGCGGGAGCGGTTCGAGGAGATCGCCGGCTACCTGGCGGCGGCGCGGGCGGTGCACGTCACCTCGTTCCTGGATCCGGACGGCGGCGCGGTGCTGCACCGGCTGCTGGTGGAGGTGCGGCGGCGTTCGCCGGGCACGCTGATCAGCTTCGACCCGGGGCACGTCTGGTCGGCGGAGCCGACCGCCGATGTGCTGGCCATGGCGGCGATGAGCGACTACCTGCTGGTCAACGGGCGGGAGTTCGAGCGGCTGGTCCGGGTGCGGACCCGGGCGGAGGGCGCGGCCGTGGTGAAGTACCCGGACCGCGTGGAGGTGCACCGGCCCGGCACCGTGGAGCGCTACGCGCACCGGCCGCTCCCCGGCGGCGAGGTGGAGGACGCGACGGGGGCGGGCGACGTCTTCGCGGCGGGGCTGCTGGCGGCGCTGGTCGCGGACCACGCCCCGCTCGGTGCGGGGGTGCGGCTGGGTTCGGCGCTGGCGGGCCACAAGCTGCGTCATGTGGGGACCCGCGGGCACGGTGGGTTCCGGGCCATCGCGGCCGATTTCCTGCGCCCGGCGAGTCCTGTCAGGTGACGGACAATCGACGCATCTCGCCATGCGGGATGAACGCGTCCACATTCTGGATAACGGTGGACTGGCCCGAGATCCCCGTGACACGCTTTCGACATGTCGCGCACTGGAATCGCCTTGGTAGGTCGGCTGCACGTCGACCTCGGACGCATGTCCAGCGCCATCTGTCAGGCGTGCTGAGCACTCGCCGCCGCCCCGTCCAGGACTGACCCGGCCGTCCCCGGCCCCGCGGGCGCAATGACGCGCCCACGTCCCGCGCTGTTCCCAGCGCTGTGGCGTATCCGCAGGCCAAGGGGACTCTTCGCGCTACGACCGACTCTGTCCAGCCTGCCAGAAGGACTGCATCGCCATGGCCTCCACCCCTGACCAGCCGAACGCCGCCGCGCCGCGCCGCAAGGTGAGCCGCCACCGCGGCGAGGGCCAGTGGGCGGTCGGCCACATGACACCGCTCAACGCCAACGAGCAGTTCAAGCGGGACGACGACGGTCTCAACGTGCGGACACGCATTGAGACGATCTACCGGTACCGCGGCTTCGACGCGATCGACGGAGCCGACCTGCGCGGCCGCATGCGCTGGTGGGGTCTGTACACCCAGCGCAAGCCCGGGATCGACGGCGGCAAGACCGCGATCCTGGAGCCGGAGGAGCTGGACGACAAGTACTTCATGCTCCGGGTCCGCATCGACGGCGGCCGCCTCACCACCGAGCAGCTGCGCGTCATCGGCGAGGTCTCCCAGGAGTTCGCCCGCGGCACCGCCGACATCACCGACCGGCAGAACATCCAGCTGCACTGGATCCGCATCGAGGACGTCGCCGAGATCTGGCAGCGCCTGGAGGCCGTGGGCCTGTCCACCACCGAGGCGTGCGGCGACACCCCGCGCGTCATCCTCGGCTCGCCCGTCGCCGGGATCGCCGAGGACGAGATCCTCGACGGCACCTGGGCCGTGGACGAGGCCCACCGCCGCATCGTCGGCAACAAGGAGTTCTCCAACCTCCCGCGCAAGTTCAAGTCGGCGATCTCCGGCTCCCCGCTGCTGGACGTGGCCCACGAGATCAACGACGTCGCCTTCGTCGGCGTCCGCCACCCCGAGCACGGGCCGGGCTTCGACGTGTGGGTCGGCGGCGGTCTGTCCACCAACCCCAAGATCGGCGTCCGGCTGGGCGCGTGGGTGCCGCTGGAGGAGGTCCCGGACGTCTTCGAGGGTGTCATCTCGATCTTCCGCGACTACGGCTACCGGCGGCTGCGCACCCGCGCCCGGCTGAAGTTCCTGGTCGCCGACTGGGGCGCGGAGAAGTTCCGCCAGGTGCTGGAGGACGAGTACCTGCGGCGCAAGCTGGCCGACGGCCCGGCCCCCGACCAGCCGGTCCAGCAGTGGCGGGACCACGTGGGCGTGCACCGCCAGAAGGACGGCCGCTACTACGTCGGCTTCGCGCCGCGCGTCGGCCGGGTGGACGGCACCACGCTCAGCAAGATCGCCGAGCTGGCGGAGGCGCACGGCTCCGGCCGGCTGCGGACCACCGTCGAGCAGAAGATGATCGTGCTGGACGTCGAGCAGGACCGGGTCGACTCCCTCGTCTCGGGTCTGGAGGCGCTGGACCTGCAGGTGAAGCCCTCCCCGTTCCGGCGCGGCACGATGGCCTGCACCGGCATCGAGTTCTGCAAGCTGGCCATCGTCGAGACCAAGGCGCGCGGCTCCTCGCTGATCGACGAACTCGAACGCCGGCTGCCGGAGTTCGAGGAGCCGATCACGATCAACATCAACGGCTGCCCGAACGCCTGCGCCCGGATCCAGGTCGCCGACATCGGCCTCAAGGGCCAGCTCGTGCTGGACGACGAGGGCAACCAGGTGGAGGGATACCAGGTGCACCTGGGAGGCGCGCTGGGCCTGGAGGCCGGTTTCGGCCGCAAGGTCCGCGGGCTGAAGGTCACCGCGGACGAGCTGCCCGACTACGTCGAGCGCGTCCTGAAGCGCTTCCAGGCCGAGCGTACGGACGGCGAGCGCTTCGCGCAGTGGGTGACGCGGGCGAGCGAGGAGGCGCTGTCGTGAGCGAACGCGCCGCACCGTTCTACTGCCCCTACTGCGGGGACGAGGACCTGCACCCCGCGGAGCAGGGCCACGGCGCCTGGGAGTGCCGGTCGTGCAACCGCGCGTTCCAGCTGAAGTTCCTGGGCCTGCTGGCCCGGGGGCTGCGGACCGAGCACCGTGAGGGAGACCCTTCGTGACCACCGCGCAGCAGCACACCGCGGACGAACTGCGGGCGCTGGCCGAGCAGGCGGGCCGCGACCTGGAGGACGCCCCCGCGCTCGACGTCCTGCGCTGGGCCACCGGCACCTTCGGTTCCCGGTTCTGCGTCACCTCCTCGATGGAGGACGCGGTCGTGGCGCACCTGGCCTCGCGCGTCGCCCCGGGCGTCGACGTCGTCTTCCTCGACACCGGCTACCACTTCCCGGAGACCATCGGCACCCGTGACGCGGTCGCCGCCGTCATGGACGTGCAGCTCATCACGCTGACGCCGCGTCAGAGCGTGGCCGAGCAGGACGCGGAGTACGGGCCGAAGCTCCACGACCGCGACCCCGACCTGTGCTGCGCGCTGCGCAAGGTCACGCCGCTGGAGGAGGGCCTGACCGGCTACGACGCCTGGGCGACCGGCCTGCGCCGCGACGAGTCCCCCACCCGCGCGAACACCCCGGTCGTGGGCTGGGACGCGCGGCGCGGGAAGGTCAAGGTCTCGCCCATCGCCCGCTGGACGCAGGACGACGTGGACTCCTACGTCACGGAGCACGGGGTGCTCACCAATCCGCTGCTCACGGACGGTTACGCCTCGGTCGGCTGCGCCCCCTGCACCCGCCGGGTGCTTCAGGGCGAGGACGCCAGGGCCGGCCGCTGGGCGGGACGGGCCAAGACCGAGTGCGGGCTGCACGGCTGATGACGACGGAACGGACTTCCCGGGAGGGGCGGATGGGCGGGACGGGCACAGGGGCCACGGTGTGGCTCACGGGTCTGCCGAGCGCGGGCAAGACCACGATCGCCCAGGCGCTTGCCGGGCGGCTGCGCGGCGACGGGCACCGGGTGGAGGTCCTGGACGGCGACGAGATCCGCGAGTTCCTCTCCGCGGGCCTCGGCTTCGGCCGCGAGGACCGGCACACCAATGTGCAGCGGATCGGTTTCGTCGCCGAACTCCTGGCCGCCAACGGGGTCAAGGTGCTGGTCCCGGTCATCGCGCCGTACGCCGACAGCCGGGAGGCCGTCCGCAAGCGCCACGAGGCGCGGGGCACGACGTACCTGGAGGTGCACGTCGCCACCCCGGTGGAGGTCTGCACCGTGCGTGACGTGAAGGGCCTGTACGCCAAGCAGGCCGCGGGCGAGATATCCGGGCTGACCGGCGTCGACGACCCGTACGAGGCACCCGAGACCCCCGATCTGCGGATCGAGACCCAGGACCACACCGTCGAGGACTCGGCGGCGCTGCTGACGGCGCTGCTGGTGGAGAGGGGACTCCTGTGAGCGACGTGCGCGCGGCCACCGGGCCGCACCCGACCGGCCAGCAGCGCGTTCGCCGCGCGGGCGGAGATGGGGGCACCACCCAGGCGCGAGCTCTGGGGGAGAACGAAGGGGGCACAGCGTGACCACGGTAGTCGCAGTCGACGAGAGCACCGGCAATCCCTTCGTGCTGTCGCACCTGGACGCACTGGAGTCCGAGGCGGTGCACATCTTCCGTGAAGTGGCGGGGGAGTTCGAGCGGCCGGTGATCCTCTTCTCCGGCGGCAAGGACTCCATCGTCATGCTCCACCTGGCGCTGAAGGCCTTCGCCCCCGCCGCGGTCCCCTTCTCGCTGCTGCACGTCGACACGGGCCACAACTTCCCCGAGGTGCTGGAGTACCGGGACCGCACCGTGGCGGAGCACTCCCTGCGGCTGCACGTCGCCTCGGTGCAGGACTACATCGACGACGGCCGGCTGCGCGAGCGCCCCGACGGCACCCGCAACCCGCTGCAGACGGTGCCGCTGACCGAGGCCATCCAGGAGCTGCGCTTCGACGCGGTCTTCGGCGGCGGCCGCCGTGACGAGGAGAAGGCCCGCGCCAAGGAGCGGGTGTTCTCGCTGCGCGACGAGTTCTCCCAGTGGGACCCGCGCCGCCAGCGGCCCGAGCTGTGGCAGCTCTACAACGGCCGGCACGCCCCCGGCGAGCACGTGCGCGTCTTCCCGCTGTCCAACTGGACCGAGCTGGACGTGTGGCAGTACATCGCCCGCGAGGGCATCGAGCTGCCGGAGATCTACTACGCCCACGAGCGCGAGGTGTTCCGGCGCAGCGGCATGTGGCTGACCGCGGGCGACTGGGGCGGGCCGAAGGACGGCGAGTCGGTGGAGACCCGGCTGATCCGCTACCGCACGGTGGGCGACATGTCCTGCACCGGCGCGGTGGACTCCGACGCCGCCACCATCGACGCCGTCATCGCCGAGATCGCCGCGTCCCGGCTCACCGAGCGGGGCGCCACCCGGGCGGACGACAAGCTCTCCGAGGCCGCGATGGAAGACCGCAAGCGCGAGGGGTACTTCTAGCCATGACCACCGGCACCACCGCCGAGCAGCTCTCGGCCACCTCCCTGCTGCGCTTCGCCACCGCGGGTTCCGTCGACGACGGCAAGTCCACGCTGGTCGGCCGGCTGCTGCACGACTCCAAGTCGGTGCTCGCCGACCAGCTGGAGGCCGTCGAGCTGGCCTCCGCCCGCCGCGGGCAGGATGCGCCGGACCTGGCACTGCTCACCGACGGCCTGCGCGCCGAGCGCGAGCAGGGCATCACCATCGACGTGGCGTACCGCTACTTCGCCACGCCGCGGCGGCGGTTCATCCTGGCGGACACGCCGGGGCACGTGCAGTACACGCGGAACATGGTGACCGGCGCCTCGACCGCCGAGCTGACCGTGATCCTGGTGGACGCCCGCAACGGCGTCGTGGAGCAGACCCGCCGGCACGCGGCGCTGGCGGCGCTGCTGCGGGTGCCGCACGTGGTGCTCGCGGTCAACAAGATGGACCTGGCCGACTGGTCGGAGCCGGTCTTCGCGGCCATCGCCGAGGAGTTCACCGCCTACGCGGCCTCCATCGGCGTCCCGGAGATCACCACGATCCCCATCTCGGCCCTGGCCGGCGACAACGTCGTGTCGCCGTCGGCGAACATGGACTGGTACGGCGGCCCGACGATCCTGGAGCACCTGGAGACCGTCCCCGTCGGCAGCGACCCGGGCGCGTACCCGGCGCGCTTCCCCGTGCAGTACGTCATCCGCCCGCAGACCGCGGAGCACCCCGACTACCGCGGCTACGCGGGGCAGATCGCCTCGGGCGTGCTGCGCGTCGGCGACCCCGTGACGGTCCTGCCGTCCGGGCTGACCAGCACGATCAGCGGCATCGACGCGCTCGGCACCCCGGTCGACGTGGCGTGGGCCCCGCAGTCGGTGACGCTGCTGCTCGGCGACGACCTGGACATCTCGCGCGGCGACCTGATCGCGCCGTCCGACGCCGCCCCGGCGACCACCCAGGACGTCGAGGCGACCGTGTGCCACCTGCACGAGCGGCCGCTGAAGGTCGGCGCGCGCGTGCTGCTCAAGCACAGCACGCGCACGGTCAAGGCGGTTGTGAAGCGGCTGCCGTACCGGATCGACCTGACCCGGGGGCTGGAGCACGAGGACGAGCCGGGCGAGCTGCGCGTCAACGACATCGGCACGGTGGTGCTGCGCACCTCGGAGCCGCTGCCGCTGGACGCGTACGCCGACTCGCGGCTCACCGGCTCCTTCCTGCTGATCGACCCGGCGGACGGCACCACGCTGACCGCCGGCATGGCGGGCGAGGCCTTCGCCGCCCGCACCGCCACGGCCGCGGGCGACGCGGCCGGTGACGACGAGGGGTGGGATTTCTGATGGCGTTCGACGACGCCTTCGCCGGATTCGCCAAGGAGGGCGGTCGCGTCGGCAGCGGCTGTCTGGGCAGCGGCACGGGCGGTGTCACGCGATGTGCGCGCTGACCCCGTCCGAGCACCGCACCCGCGCCGCGTACGCGGCACCGCACCACCGACCACCAGACAGCCACCACCCCGGCGCGCCGTAGAGAGCGCGAGCCGGGGCCATCGAGAGGACCGCCTCCCGTGACTGCCGATCGCACCACCGCCCCGAGAACGTCCGCCCGTCGCCGCCTCATAGCCGGCGCCGCCCTTCTGCCGCTGCTGGCCCTGGCCGCCTGCGGCTACGGCTCCGACAAGAAGGACGACACCACCAACGCGGCCGCGAGCAGCGGCACCAGCAAGAAGCTGTCCGCCTCGACGGTGAAGATCGGCTACTTCGCGAACCTCACCCACGCCACCCCGCTGGTGGGCCTGAAGGAGGGCTTCTTCGCCGACGCGCTGGGCTCGGGCACCACGATCAAGGAGTCGGTGTTCAACGCCGGGCCCGCCGAGATCGAGGCCCTCAACGCCGGTTCCATCGACATCGGCTGGATCGGCCCCTCCCCCGCGGTCAACGGCTGGACGAAGTCCGGCGGCAAGAGCCTGAAGATCATCTCCGGTTCGGCCTCCGGCGGCGTCAAGCTGGTCGTCAACCCGGACAAGATCAAGACCCTGAAGGACGTCAAGGGCAAGAAGATCGCCACCCCGCAGCTCGGCAACACCCAGGACGTGGCGTTCCTCAACTGGATCGCCGAGCAGGGCTGGAAGGTCGACGCGACCAGCGGCAAGGGCGACGTCTCCGTGGTCCGCACGGACAACAAGGTCACCCCCGACGCCTACAAGACCGGCTCCATCGACGGCGCCTGGGTGCCCGAGCCCACCGCCTCCAAGCTGGTCGCCGAGGGCGCGAAGGTGCTCCTGGACGAGCGCGACCTGTGGCCGGACAAGAAGTTCGTCATCACGAACGTGATCGTCTCCCAGGCGTTCCTCAAGGACCACCCGGACGTCGTCGAGGCCGTCCTGCGCGGCTCGGTGAAGACCAACGCCTGGATCAGCGCCAACCCCGACAAGGCCAAGGCCGACGCCAACGCGCAGTTGGAGAAGCTCTCCGGCAAGCCGCTGCCCGCCGACGTCATCGACCCGGCCTGGGAGAGCATCCAGGTCATCGACGACCCGCTGGCGTCCACGCTGCAGACCGAGGCCGACCACGCCGTCACCGCCGGCCTGCTGGAGAAGCCCTCGCTCAAGGGCATCTACGACCTGACGATCCTCAACAAGATCCTCAAGGGCGAGGGCAAGACCGGGATCGACGACGCCGGTCTCGGCGGCTGAGGCCCGGCAGCACCGATGAAGACCGCAGCCCCAGCCCTCAGGAGGTGACGCCATGGCCACCGCACTCACCAAGCAGCCCGCCGTGACGGTCGACGCGGCCCCGTACGCCGCACGGCTCGAGCACGTCTCGAAGTCCTTCGGCCGTCCCGGCGCGGAGACGCACGTGCTGGACGACATCAGCATCGATGTCGCGCCGGGCGAGTTCGTCTGCCTCCTGGGGGCCTCGGGCTGCGGCAAGTCCACGCTGCTCAACCTGGTCGCAGGACTCGACCGGCCGTCCGCCGGGGGCATCCAGACCCCCGGCGGCCGTCCGGCCCTGATGTTCCAGGAGCACGCCCTGTTCCCGTGGCTCACCGCGGGCAGGAACATCGAACTCGCCCTGCGCATGCGCGGCGTACCCCGCGCCGAGCGGCGCCCGGAGGCCGAGCGGCTGCTGGAGCTCGTGCGCCTGAAGGGCGCGTACGGCAAGCGGGTGCACGAACTGTCCGGCGGCATGCGGCAGCGCGTCGCGCTGGCCCGGGCGCTGGCGCAGGACAGCCAGCTGCTGCTGATGGACGAGCCGTTCGCGGCGCTCGACGCCATCACCCGTGACGTCCTGCACGAGGAACTCACCCGCATCTGGGCCGAGACCCGCCTGTCGGTGCTCTTCGTGACCCACAACGTCCGCGAGGCGGTGCGGCTCGCTCAGCGGGTCGTGCTGCTCTCCTCGCGGCCGGGACGGATCGCCCGGGAGTGGACGGTCGGCATCCCGCAGCCGCGCCGCATCGAGGACTCGGCGGTCGCCGAGCTCTCCGTGGAGATCACCGAACACCTCCGGGGGGAGATCCGGCGCCATGGCCAGCACTGAGACGAAGGCGGACGTCAGGCCGGGCGGCGACCTCGCGGGGCTGGAGGCCGGGCTCGACGCCCTGGAGACCCGGTCCGCGACCCGCGTGCCGCTGGCCCGTGTGCTGCTGCAGAAGGCCGTTCCCCCGCTCGTCGCCATCGCGCTGGTGCTGGTGGTGTGGCAGCTCGCGTACCACTTCGAGCTCAAGCCGCACTACCAGCTGCCCAGTCCGGCGGAGGTCGGGCGCGCCCTGCAGGACAAGTGGCTCGACGGCACCCTGCTCGGCTACGTCTGGACGAGCCTGTCGCGCGGCGCGCTGGGCTTCGTGGCCTCCGTCGCGATCGGCACGCCGCTCGGCCTGCTCGTGGCGCGGGTCCGGGTGGTGCGGGCCGCGATCGGGCCGATCCTGTCGGGCCTGCAGTCCCTGCCGTCGGTGGCGTGGGTGCCCGCGTCGATCATCTGGTTCGGCCTGTCGGACGCCACGATCTACTGCGTGGTGCTGCTGGGCGCGGTGCCCTCGATCGCCAACGGCCTGGTCGCGGGCGTCGACCAGATCCCGCCGCTGTTCCTGCGGGCCGGCCGCACCATCGGCGCCACCGGCATCCACGCGGTGCGGCACGTGCTGCTGCCGGCCGCCCTGCCGGGTTACCTCGCCGGCCTCAAGCAGGGCTGGGCCTTCTCCTGGCGCTCCCTGATGGCCGCCGAGCTCATCGCCACCTCCCCCGACCTCGGCGTGGGCCTGGGCCAGCTGCTGGAGCAGGGGCGCGAACTGTCCGACATGCCGAGCGTGCTGGCGGCGATCCTGCTGATCCTGATCGTCGGCATCGGCATCGAACTGCTGGTGTTCGCGCCGCTGGAGCGTTCGGTGCTGCGCAGCCGCGGCCTGTTCGCACGGGGCTGACATGACCGCGCACCCCGTCCTCCTCGTCATCGCCCACGGCAGCCGCAACCCGCGGCACGCCGCGACCGTCCACGCGCTGACCGAACGGGTCCGGGCGGCCCGTCCCGGGCTGCGCGTGGAGACGGCCTTCCTCGACCACTGCGCGCCCAACGTGCCGCGGGTCCTGGACCGGCTGGCCGCGGCGGGCGTGCGCGAGGTGGTGGCGCTGCCGCTGCTGCTCACCCGGGCCTTCCACGCCAAGGCCGACATCCCGGCCGTGCTGCGCGAGTCCGCGGCACGGCACGCCCGGATGCGCGTGCGCCGGGCCGACGTGCTCGGCCCCTCACCGCTGCTGCTCGCCGCGCTGGAGCGGCGGCTGCGCGAGGCCGGGCTCGGCCCCGGCGACCGCCCCTCGACCGGGATCGTCCTGGCGTCGGCGGGCTCCTCGGACCCGGAGGCGATCGCAGTGATCGCAGAAATCGCGCGGGAGTGGCGGCGTACCGGTTGGTGCGCCGTGCGGCCTGCGTTCGCCTCCGCATCCCTTCCCACGACGGACGAGGCGGTGCGCGCGCTGCGCGCCGAGGGCGTACGGCACGTCGCCGTCGCGCCGTACGTCATCGCGCCGGGCTTCCTGCCCGACCGCATCGCCCGTGGCGCCGTGGCCTCCGGGGCGGACGTCCTCGCCGACGTCCTCGGCGACGCCCCGGAGGTCGCCCGGCTGCTGCTGCGCCGCTTCGACGAGGCGCTGCGACCCCGGTTCGCGCTGGCGCTGGCCTGAGGCGCGGCGCGCCGTCAGGACACGACGTCCGCCAGGCGTTCGACCTGGGCGGGGTCCGACGACCAGCAGTAGAGCACCACTTCGTCGGCGCCGATGCCGGCGTACCCGGCGACCGCGTCGCGGATCTGCTCCGCAGTGGCCAGGAGGCCCTCCGCCACGCGGTCGGCGAAGTCGGTGAAGGCGTAGTAGGCGCGGACGTTGGCGCGGGCGGCGGTGACCACCGCGTCCGGACCGAGCGCGACGTTGGCCTGGGCGACCAGGCGGGGCCGGCCGGGCCGTGCGTGCCGTTCCCAGCTCCGTTCCGCCTCCCGGAAGAGCCGGTCCATCGCCTTGGGCGGCAGCCCGGCGCCGAGGAAGCCGTCGCCGTGGCGGCCGACCCGGTCGATGGCCGCGTGGGCGAAGCCGCCGAAGAGCACCTCGGGCCCGCCCGGGGTCGCGGGGGCGGGACCGATCGGCCCGGCCCCGTCGCCGTACGGGTCACCAGCCCAGAGGCGGCGCAACACGGTCATCTGCTCGTCGAGCAGGCGGCCGCGGCGGTGGAAGTCGGCTCCCGCCGCGCGGAAGTCGTCCTCGCGGGCGCCTACGCCGATGCCGAGGGTGAAGCGGCCTGCGGACAGCCGGTCCAGCGTCGCGGCCTGCTTGGCCAGGACGGCGCCGTCGCGGAACGGGGTGATGAGCACCTCGGTCTGCAGCCGGATCCGGCGGGTCGCCCCGGCGAGCACGGCGAGGGTGACCAGCGGTTCGGGGTTGTCGTACACGAGACGGTCGAGCAGGCCGAGGGTGCTGAACGGACCGTCGTCGGCGCTGCGGGCCCAGGTCGTCAGCACGGCGGGGTCGTCGACGGGAAGGCCGAGACCGATCTTCATGGGGAACTCCTCCGGAAGGGCAGGGGCAAGTGGTGCCGCCCCTCCGTGACCGCACGACCGACCGTGCGGGCCGCTCCCGTTCTGCGGCGTCCTTCAGGGAGCCTGTTCGTCGAGTGCTGCCACCGTAACCCGGCGCCCCCGCCTCGCCCCTTCATTTCTCCCGTGTCGGACCGGCCTAGTAGTAGTGGCGCAGCGACGGCCACAGCCGCGACCACGGTTCGTCCGGGCCGGTGCACAGGACGATCGCTGCGTGCTGCTCCTCGTTGTCGACGTGCTGTCCGTTGTCGACGCGGCCGACCTGGCGGCAGCCGGCGAAGTGTCGTTCGACGCCGTCGGCGTCCTCCTGACGCACCAGCAGCACCGGTCCGGTGGCGGAGTCCGGTGGCGGGCCCCAGGCGGCGAAGCTCATGTGGGGGGAGTAGGGGG
>NZ_JARAVO010000200.1:0-18203 GCF_033792805.1 Streptomyces sp. PA03-1a | reverse complement strand
TTTAATGTAAAAGACGGAATCCGAAAGTAAGAGATGTTTGGGGGGCTTGGAAATTTGTAACAGAGACAACCCTGCGGCAGCATCACCGTCCACCCCACCCCCGTAGCCGGCAACGGCGCCTACCTCGCCCACGACCTGATCCGCGCCCTCGGCAAGCACATGCCTCTACCCGTAGCCGGATGCGACCCGCCACTTTGGATTACCCACAACGACCGCAGCTGGCGCGCCGCCGCCGCATGGATCCTGGCTCTGGGCATCACCAACCTGACCATCTGCCGATCCCACCGCATCAGCACCACCCAGTGGCAGCACCTCCTGGCCCTCAGCTCCCGCACCCGCACCCGCCTGACCATGCTCTGCAACGGACCCCTCGCCGACGACACAACCCGCCTGCTGACCACCGTCACCCACCAGCACCTACAGGACCTGTCAGCCGCGACCGCACACTGGCAACCACTCGGCCCGCCCGCGTCCGGCAATTACCCCTGGTGGCGACACACCGCACATTTCCCCCCGCCCGACGACGAACCCTGGTTCCGAACGCCACCGCAGCCCCGGCAACCCTCGACCAGCAGCGGCTCAACATCCGATCCCGTCGCTGGTCCCCTTCCACAACTGCCCCACCCCGGGACGTGCCAAGACCACACCCACCCCCACATCACCCAGGTCGCCGACCGCATCCACACCCGAATCGCCCACCCAGCCCACGCGGCTTGCACCGCCGTGAGCGCCCTGACCGGCCACACCAGCGAACAGATCACCAACCGGGACTTCCACCTCGACACCGCCCTGCCGCAACCGCCCGCATGGATACATCCGCTGCTGAGTGCGGCCCGCCATCTCGCCGAACTGCAAGGCCACACCGCTCCACGGAATCCTCTGGCCGTCCGCGGCTATGACAGTCAGTCCGTCGACGATGCGCTGCGCGCCTGCCGCCTCTTGCCCTCACCACCCGCGCATCGCCCTCGCCGGCCCACACCCCCCGGCCCCACACCACGCCAGGCCGCCCCATAACCCGTTCACCACACGAACAACGTGGGGATCCGAGCGCGACGACCCCGCACCCGACATCGTGACCGCCGCTCTCCTGGTCAACAGGCAGCCGAACAGACCCACGGAAGCCCCGACACGCCGCCATGCAACGGGACAGCATGTACATCAGAAGGAAGGCAAGCTCATGAGCGTCACCGGGTACACAGGCCTGACCAAAGACACAGACACTGCCATTTCGTTTCCAGCCCTGGACACGAACGGCCACTCAGGAAAGCACTTGCTCCTGGGGCGCATGCTGATGCACGGAATGCCTGTTGACCGCTTCAACGGACAATTCCTGTACGCCTACGAAACCGGCACCGCCGAGCGGAGACTGCATGCTGATCTCGGGTGTGACACGTATGCGGGTGCAAAGCGACCAGTAGCCATCGAGTTCCACCCGGCGATGTATCACCGTCTCTGCTCCTGCTACAAGATCCCCACCCCAGCCGGCAGCTCAGCCGACCACCTTGCCCAAGCCGTATTCCACCTCAACTCCACCCTAGAAGAACTTGAGGAGGCGGACTACGAGACAGAACGCCGTGAAGAGCCCCCGTACGAGCCGGCGAACATTCACCTGCACAGCTGGCGCTCCTTGCAGGACCACACCACCAAGACCGCCCAATACCTACGCCACCACAGCTGGTTGCAGAAATGGGCGCAGCCGCGACTCGACCAGATGCAGCAGCACCTGGAGCGCATGCGCAAGGAGTTGCTCCCTCACCTCAACGTCACCGCGATCGAAGAAGCGGCATCCCAACTCCGCAGCTCAGCCCCATCGCCGGCGTACTATAAGGACTGGCACACATGGAGGAACCGCAAGGAGGACGATCCCACTCCCTTCTCCAGCCCCGACGACGCCGTGTGCAGCCTGGAAAACCTGTACATCAAGGACCCCACGTCTGACCCAATCATTGGAAAACCCGTCCCCAAGCGATCCCGCCACCTCCTGAGCCTTCGACTTCCCCCCATCGCCGACTGGTACAGCGACGACTGGGCCGCCGACCCGCTGACCACATGGGAAGTCGCCGTCACGGCGGCCTATCAGATCTCGACAAACTGGGAGACCGGCCGCGTCCTGCTGATAGCCCCCGATCACATCACTGAAGAACTCTTCTGTTCCGCACGAGACCTGGACGTTGTTGAACTACCACATGACTGACGGGCCGGGCCATCGAACTCACGAGCAACGTCAACCGTCCGCGTCCCAGGTAAGTTCGAGGGCCGAGGGGCAGGTCCGCGTGTCGGCCCTTGAAAGCTTCGCGTACTTTCTGGGCTGGCTACCATACCCGGGGGCGACCGGTGTCCAGCCCGAGCAGATACAGGGCGTTCGGTGATGAGGGCTGCGCCATGTCCCCGCCTATCACCGGTGCACCTGGTGGGCGTTCGGGGTTGGTGGTACGAAGATTCCTTGGTGGGAGTTTCCGGCAGCGGGGCCAACCGCAGGCCCAGTACGGCAAACGGGTTGTCCGCGTGCGTGTTCCGCAGTCGGGAGCCACCGCCAGAGGTACGGGCCGTGGATAGTGATCCAGTGGCCCGTGTTCTGATGAAATTTCAAGAAGGAACCGTCGTTCCATTCGCGAGTGGGGCGGTTCCGCAGCTGTCCCCGGAGCTTATGGCGCTCTGGACACTGGCCCAAACGCAGTTCGAATTCCTGCTCCTGGAGCCGCTCGCCGCTGACGTGCCAGTTGATGACCTGCGAACCATGGTGAACGAGGCCCAGATCGTCAGCCCCGGCGAGGCCGTCCCGGACCCCGCGCTCGTCTTTGCCATCCAGGTCCCGGACACGGCGCTGCCGTCAGCCGAGGTAGTGGCCCAGAGCCTCGCGGACACGCTGAACGCGCTGCCGTTCGTGGAGTACGCCGAGGTGGAACGGAATCTGGTGGCTGCCGTGGACCGGCCAAACAACCCATCCGCTCTATTTCAGCACTACCTCAACGATGCGCCCGTCGGCATCGGAACCGACGCCGCATGGTCCGTGACGGGCGGGGACGGCTATGATGTCAACGTGGGTGTGGTGGAGATGTTCGACTACGCGCGCGGCCATCCCGACGCTCCCGTCAAGCGGTTCCACATCACGCCGCCGTTCGCCACGACCGCCGATCCATTGGCCGATCACGCGACGGCCGTCCTTGGCGTCCTTGCGGCTGCCGACAACGACGCCGACATCGTGGGCGTGGTCCCCGAGGCTCGCATCGTTTTCGCCTCTGGCAACCTTCAGGGCACCGATCCCGTGCTCAGTGACGCCGACGCCTTCACCCTCATTCAGCTCATCGGCGTCCAGCTCCAAGCTGGGGACGTTCTCAATATGTCGCTTCAGCTCCCTGAGAAACTGCCGAACGGTCAGTCGGTCAAGCTCTCCGTTGAAGCCAGTGCCACCCTGCGCACGGCCCTGCGCTTGGCCACGTTCCGCGGCATCACCTGCGTCGTTGCCGCCGGCAACACTGGCATCAACTTCGACACAGTGGGGGTGTCGTTCCCGGACAGCGGCGCCGTGGTCGTCGGCGGCGTCGTACGTGACCAGCCGCCGCTGCCCATCGCCTTCCACGTGAGCGCCCACTCCAATAGGGGTTCCCGCGTGGACTGCTGCGCCTGGGCCGGCGACGTGGCGACCCTCACCAGTGGGTCGCCAGCCACGGTGCAGACGATCAACGAGGCGAACGGCGGAACCTCCATCTCCACCCCGATGATCAGCGGCGTAGTGGCTGCAATCCAGGGCCGCACGAGGGCCCTCCACGGATCACCGCTGACACCAGCTCAGGTCCGTGGCCTACTGCGTGACCCAGCCATGGGAACGGACGTAGTGCCCGGCGGCGCCGTCGGCCGGATGCCTAATCTCGCCGCGATCATCCCCACGCTGTAGACAACTCGGAAAGGGCTGTGGTCAGCGGCGACATCCGTCCCGGCCAGTCGCAGATGGCTTCGATACGCTCTGCGGGCGGTCCGCTTCCCGGAGCCCGCGGTAGCATCACAGGCCCTATGGCCAGTCCGACGCTCTGGCAATCCGGCACTCACCACGCCACAGTGGCACTCTCTCCTTCTCCTCGCAACGAACCCGGCCAGAAGATCCTCCTCAGCGTCATGACGAGCCCCCGTTGCGGCGGGCTGTGATAGCGGTTATCCGCCACCAGGTGAGAGATGCATTCGGGTGGTGCGTGCCGGCAATTGACCTGCGCTCCGTGAGGTGTCGCCTGGGAATGCTCGCGGGAGGCGGCATGGTGGGTCCATGGAGCCCACGCACCAGGTCATCATCCGTCGGCGGGAGGACTTCCTAGCGCTGACTGTGAGCTGCTACGGACTACGGCTGCGCACGGATCCGGCGCCTCCGGTGTTGGAGCGTACCGAGGCTGAGGCGCTGGTGGTGTTGGAGTATCCGCCGCAGTCTCTGCGTGAGCAGTCATGGCCTGTGTGGAATGGCGGGCATCCTGACACTGTGTTGGCTGGTCGAAGTCGATTGGTGTTTCGGGTTCCGGACGGAGTTCATGAGCTGGTCTATGACCTGCCGACGCTGCTCGGCGTGGTCGGTTTCGAGCCGGTGCTGGTGGACGCCGCGGTGGGGCCGGATGCAGCGCTTGCAGCTCCCGGCCCCGAACTGGGCCCGCCGGAGCCCACTCAGACCGCGTTGGAGCTGCCGCAGCGGTTGCTGCTCTCGCCGAGTGCTGAGGAGGGTTGGACGCACGCTATCGCGCCGGTGGCGCACGACGGCCGGGTGGAGCTCTGGCACAGTCGGCTGGGCATGCGGGTGCGAAGTGAGGATGGTTGGAGGGCAGTCGAGTATGGGGACCGGCTGCCGACCGTACGGGCGGTCTGGGCCCGTGATGACGGCCTGGCGGGCTTCCTGAATAACGGCGATCCGTCGGTGCTGGATCCGGAGCCGTTCCCGTCCACGTTCCTTCCGGGCAACCATGACTGCGGCGAGATCGTTTGGGCTACCGCCAATTGGCGGAACGCTGATGAGTTCACTCCGCGTGCGTTCCAGGCTGAGCGGTTGATGCTGAGCGCGTACGGCGGCTGGCTGTATGGCCGGGTAGTCGTGGAGCCCCCTCCGGGCGGCTTGCTGGCCCTGGAACAGTGGACTCATCGGGCCGCCATGGGTCGGGACGCCTACGCGCGGATCGTTGAGCGTGGCTTCCTCTTCCCCTGGGGAGTGCCAGCCGCCTCGATCGATGTGGCCGAGCGACAGAGCGTCGACCACAACGGCGACCGGGCGGCCGCGCTCGTGCGGAAGACCTATGTGGTGATCCGGAGGCCGCTGTGCGACTACGCGGCTCTGCGGGCGCTGGATCCGGGGTTCGATCACGGGTTTCCGTTCAAGCGGATCCGGTTCACCACGCTGACCACGCCGGAGCTGAAGCCGGGCGGGGACCCCGTGCCCGGGGTGAACAATGCGTTCCTGGTGACCTACCCCGGGGGCGCGCCGTTCGAATTCTCGGCGATCGGCACTGACCTGCGCGACCAGGAGGTGCCGATTGCCCTGCCTGGCGTGTTCGTGCGCCAGACGACGGCACTCGATCCCGGCGTCGCGGCCGCGCTGGCCAGCTGGTGGGAGGCCCAAGGCTCCCGTGCCTGGGTGCGCGGTTTCGGCCGACGGATCGCGTACACGGCGGATGGCGCGACACCGGGCGGGGCGAGCCTGGACACGCACTTCCTGGCCACCAGGATGCTCGAGACCCCGCCGGGCACGGATGTCAAGGCGTGGGTTACGGCCGAGACCCCGCCCTGGCTGCCGATCGTCAGCCGGGCAGTGGTCAGCCTGCCAGCCGCGCAGAGCGTCTCATCAGGTCCACTCGGCACGCCCGCGATCAAGTACACCGACGACTACCTGGCGCGCGGGTTCCAGGGCGTGCAGAACGGCATCTTCGCCGAGCTCGACACCGCGCTGCCTATGGCTTTCGCGGGAGGCAGCACGGGCGGACTGGCCCTGCCTGACTTCTCCATCCAGGGACTCTCCCGCGAGCTCGGACCGATCGGCGACCTGGGTGGCCTGAGCAGCGGGCACCTCAACCCGGCGTCACTCTTTTCGAGTAGCGCGCGGCTGCTCGGCGCGATCGGGCTGGCCCAGATCGTGGCCCCCGCGGCTGGCGTGCAGGCCGCCGCTGAAAGCCTCAGACTGACCCAGCGTCAGCTTCCGGATGCGCTGGAGACCGAGCTTTTTTGGAAACCGCAGCTCACCGCCGACGTGCACGGCGTGTTCGAGCCCGGACCGTCCGCCTCGTTCGAGCTCCACGGGCTGGTCCGTACTCCGCTCGGAGGCGGTCCTGCCACCAGCAGTCTCGATGGTGTGCTGAGGGACGTCACCTTGCACTTCTTCGGCAACGGCGCCGGGCGTTGCATCTCCATCACCTTCGACAAGATCTACTTCAACGCACCAACCGGCAGCGCACCCACCCTTGAACCGGCTATCGGCTCGGTTCGTTTCACTGGGCCGCTCGCCTTCGTGGACACACTTCGGGAGTATCTCTCCTTTGGAGACTCCGGACCGTACGTCGACCTGGCGCCGACCCGGATCACCGCCGGGGTGGCGGTAGCCCTGCCCTCGCTCACTGTCGGCGTCTTTACGCTTCAGAACCTCGTGCTGCGCACCGAGCTGCAGTTGTCGCTGACCGGCGAGCCAGCCCGCCTGAGGTTCGCGGTGTGTGAGCGGGCCCGGCCGTTCCTGCTCACTGTCTCACTGTTCGGCGGTGGCGGCTTCTTCGCCTTGGCGATGACTACCGGGGGACTCGAACTCATCGAGGCTGCATTGGAGTTCGGCGCGTCAGCCTCCGTCGATCTCGGAGTGGCCAGCGGTGCGGTCTCGGTCTTGGCCGGGATCTACTTCAAGCTCAAGAAGCAGCTGCCGCCGGCCACTGGCACCGAGACCGTGCTGGACGGCTTCTTCCGGCTGCACGGTGAGATGTCGGTACTCGGGCTGATCTGTGCCTCGCTCGACTTTTATCTGGCCATCGAATACCACGACCACGGAAACGGCACCTACAAGGTGAGCGGACGAGCGACGCTGCACGTTGAGGTGTCGGTGTTCATGTTCTCCACCTCAGTCGAGGTCACCTGCGAGCGTCGGTTCGGCGGCACCGCCAACGACCCCGGCTTCACCGACCAGATCGCGCCGACCGACTGGGACGAATACTGCGACGCTTTCGCTCCGCTGCCCTGATCCGCGCGCTGCCTGAAAATCCTCGCCCCTTCCTGATCTCGGGGGAAACTGCACGTGTCCACCACCCAGAACTTCCTGTTCACCGCCCTCCCGCAGGGCAAGGCCCCAGACGGCGAGCTGCTGCGCCTGTCGGTGTTCGTCTCACCTCGACTCTTCCCGGACGGCGGACGCGGCACGCTGTCCCAATTCCCGGACCTGACCGCATGGCCCACCACAGTCCGCGAGATCACCTGGACAGTGCAGCTGGACGGCGTGCCATACGCCGCCACTGTCGCCACCGGCCTCGAAGCCGCCCCGCAAACGAGCCTCTGGGAGACGCTGCTGCCCACCACCACCCCCGTGGTCAGCCACACCCAGCCCGACTACGCTGACCGTGCTGTAATCAGCTACTCCACCGCTACGGCACTGGCACAGGTACGGAGCATCTGGCAGGCGGCAGTGGCCACCAGCCCGACCACTCTGCCAGGCGACGAGCAGCTGCTGCGTACTGTCGCCGAAGCGACCGACGTGAACCTCGACTGGCTGAACGAGGCGCTGGCACGTATCCAGCAAGTTCGGCAGCCGCCCGAGCGCGGGCCCGAGCTGGCACCTCCAGGCGACCTGGATGAAGAGCCCGGTCGCCTCCCGCTCAATGCCGAGCGCGGCCAGATCCTGGAAATCCTTCAGCAGCGCTACCAGCAGGAGACAGAATGGCTCCAGCAGCAGGCCGAGGCTGCCGATGAGTGGCGCAAGTACCAGGAGGAACTGGAAGAGCACCGGCGCGTAGTCGCCGCTCTACGCGCCGACATCGACCCCGAACAGCTCAACCAAGGCCGCCTGCGCGGGCTCTACGCCGTCCGCGACTTCCACAACCCGGCGCCGAAGGCCGCCTCGGACGCGCCGCACAATCCGGTCAGCCTGCCTGAGCAGGACCTGCACCGGCTGCTCGGGCTGCTCGGCAGCCACCCAGCAGTGCTACGCCGACTGGGGTTGATCGTGGACCTCGAGGTGGCCGCCCCGGCCGGGCCGCACAGCACGGTACGGGTGGTGCCCCAGTGGACGCCGAAGCTGGCCGGGGCCGGGCCGGACATGTGCCCGGCAACCCGGCTCGATCCGACCCCCGGCCAATTCCGAGCGGCCAGCAGTCCAGGCAACCTAATCGAACACGGCTACCTGCGACTGACCGAGCCAGACGGCACGCCACGGGCCACACCTGTGGTGACCGACCCGGACGGCGCAGCGCTGGCCACCCTCGGCGCGGTGGAAGGACTGGTACGACGCACCCTCTGGCGGGAGAAGGGCGAACACCAAGGCCGGGACGGACTACCCACGCTGCGCACGGCCGGATTCTCGCTGGCACTGGACCAGCGCGGCGCCCGGCTAGCCGACACCTTCGCGCGGGCCCGCAACCTAGAAGCAGCAGGCCTAGGCGCAGCCGAGCTGACCGCTGAAGACTTCACCCGGGGCTACCGGGTCGACGTCCGCGACACCACCACCGGTGCCGAGACGCCCTGGCGCAGCTTGACCGCCCGGCAGCGACGCTACTCGGTGGGAGACCTACCCGACTTCACGGTGGCAGAGGAGGGCTACGTGCAGCCGGTCGCGACCGGTAACGGCGACGCCGGCAACGACCCCGGCGGGCCGCTGCGGATCGGCGAGAGCCTGTTCCTGTGGCAAGGATGGAGCCTGGCCGTGCCCCGGCCGGGCACGCCGATCAACGCGGCTGACCAGGTCAGCGCTGCCGGTCCGGAAGACGGTACCGGGCCGCTGCACCTGGCCCACGTATCACGGGCCGTCCCCGGTTCCCTGCCGCCGCTACGTTTCGGCCGGCAATATCGGTTCCGGCTGCGCGCGGTGGACCTGACCGGCGGCGGACCCACGCTCGCCGACCAGGCATCGCCGGAGGCGGTCACCGGGGATATCCGCTACACCCGCTTCGACCCAGTCCGCCCACCGGAATTGCTGGCGCGGACCCGGCGCCACTGCGGCGAGACCGTCGACCGGCTGGTGGTCCGCTCAGACTACGAGCGCCTGTGCGAACCCGAGGTGAGCGAGCGCCATGTGGTGCCGCCGCGTGCCGCGCAACTGCTCGCAGAACAGCACGGATTGCTGGATCACGACGGCAGGCCCGACCAGGCGGCGTACGCGCTGCTGGAACAACTGGAGGGCGGCAGCTACGCAGACCAACCCGAAGCGCATCCGGACCCTGAGTTCCCCGGCGCGTACTACCTGAACGCCGATCACCTGCCCATGGCCTACCTGCCAGATCCCCTGGCCCGCGCAGCCACGCTGCACGGGCTGCCGGGAACTCCCGGGACGCTTCGGATCCCGCTGGCGCCAACCACAGGTGAGTCCTGGCCGCATCTGCGACCCTTCCGCATGGAGCTACGCGAGGGCCCGAAGGGCGCGCGCTGGTACGCGCACGAGCGGCTACTGATGATCTGGCTGCCCAAGGCGGAACGGGCCGAGGTGGACCTCTCCTGCGGGCTGGAGCAGGCCGACCTTGACCTGCTCGGGGTGTGGGAATGGCTGCGCGAGGCCGGGCTGGCGACCCCCAGGCTGACGCGGGCCGCGCTGCGCGGCCAGGTATGGGCGCTGACCCCGCCACGCCGGCTGAGCTTGGTGCACGCGGTGCGGCGGCCACTGCGGCAGCCGCATATCACCCAGCTGGTGCCAGTGCGCAGCGCGGGCGAGTCCTCGTGCGAGCTGGCGGGCCAGTTGAGCTTCTCGCGGAAGTCGACCGGGCAGGTTGACCTGGTAGCCCGGTGGACCGAGCACGTGGACCCCGGCCAGGGCAACGTCCAGGCCGCCGAGGGCGGACCGGAGAAGGTGGCTGACCCGTACGTACGCAAGTGTGAGGCGACGCTCACCCTGCCACTGGACCACGGGCCGCAGCGATCAGGGCGGCTCTACTTCAACCCGCGCCAAGACTTCGCGGACACCCGGCACCGCCACATTAGCTACCACGCGGTGGGCACCACGGCCTTCCGCGAGTACTTCGCCCCAGATGACCCGGGACCATACATCCGGCGCTCCCCTGAGCTGGCGGTGGACATCCCGGCGAGCGCGCGGCCGACAGCGCCCAAACTGCTATACGCGGTGCCGACCTTCGGATGGGACGCCGACGGCGACCTGGCAGCGGTCGGAGAGACACGCAGCGTGCGGCACGGGCTCGGGCTGCGGCTGTACCTGGACCGGCCCTGGTACACCTCAGGTGATGGCGAGCTGCTGGGGGTGCTGCTGGCGCCGCCGGAGCTGGCACTGGACTCGGACGTCGCCGCCTTCACGAGCCAGTGGGGCACCGACCCGGTGCAGTTCAGCCGTCCACTGCCGGCGGACCGGCCAGCCCCGGAGCACTTCCGGTCGGCCCTCCAAGTGGGGACCGGGCTGAGGCTGGAAGAACTTCCGTACAGGCGGCTCACAGTGACTGGGCACGAGGTGGCCTTCGACGTCGAGCGCAAGCTGTGGTACTGCGACATCTTGATCGATCCGCTGCCCGGCGGGAAGGCCGAGGAGCAGGCCTACCACCCCTTCGTACGGCTGGCATTGGCGCGATGGCAGCCATCGGCGGTCGCGCTGCACGAACTGTCGCGGTCGGTCACCGCGGACTTCCTGCAGCTGCCACCGAACCGCGTCGCGACGGTGGTGCGCGGGGCCGATGGTGCCTCGGTTCGAGTCACCCTGGCGGGCGCGGCATCGCCGGAGCCGCAACAACGGCAGCAGGTCCGGGTATGGGTAGAGCTGCGAGCGGCAGGTATCCCGGATCCCGACCTCGGCTGGACACGTGCCACGGAGCCGATTGAACTGCTGTGGGATGGACGAGCGTGGACGGGAGATGCACCGCTGCCCGTCGACTACCGGCCGGGCGCGGCACGGATAGTGCTGGAGGAGGCGGAAATTCACCCGCCGCACGAGGAGGGACGACTGGTGCACCTCGACATCTTGCCGCTGTAGTCGCCGGTTCCGCGCATGCTTGTCCGTGCCGCTTTGGCGTTGTTCTGGGGTACCAGGGGCAGGGCCAGCGTGGACGGATGCCCAGGTCGAGGTAGGTCTGGCGCCAGGTGTTCTTGGTGTAGGCCCGGATATTGTCGGCCAGGACGCGTTCGATACGGATGCTACGGGTGGCGCACCAGGCGGTGGCACGGGTGGGGAAGTCGACGCAGGTGGAGGCGGTCTGAGCCAGGAGCCTGGGCCGAGCCGGATCCGGGTTTCCTGACAATGATCCACAGCTCGGCCTTCGCGGACACCCCCGGCAGTCCTGGCCATGTCGGCGTAGGTAATCTCGCTGGTGGCCGCATGGGCCGGTGCGCGGATGCCATTCGGATAACCCTTCCGTGCAGGGCCAGGTCTCCTCGAGCGATCGTGGGGACCTGGCGTCATGCCGCTCCTTTACACCGGCCCGTCCCGCCCGTTACTTCGACGGCCGGTTGTGAAACGCCGTTTCAAGGCTCGCGTGCACCCGCATCCGCGGGACCCGGTCCGCACTGATGCCAGAGGCCGACCTACAGGCGCCGGCCGCGCATGCCGCACAGTGATCCTTCACGGGGCCTGCTGGCCGGCACTGTGGCCCGGGCGGCCAGAGAGGCCATCCGACGGCTGCCCTCCACCCGGGACGGACGCGCCCTGCCCCCGCTCTTGCTGCAGACGCTCAACCACCTCATGGAGCTCCGTCGCGTACCAGGACAGCCGCCGCTCGAACTGCAGGCGAATAGGGGGACTCGTCTCATACATGGACCGAACCAGAGAGTGCCAGGCCGCACGATTGCGAGGACTCACGTTATGGGACTGTTCCATGATCTCCTGGAAGTAGATGCAGTAGAGCTCGGCAAGCGAGGCGATCCTGCTCGCGTCCGGATGATTGGCCGGGACCGGCGCATCTTCAAAGAAGAACGGCCGCAGATGCGGGTACTCGATCAGCGTCAATTTGATCTGGACCCCGATGCCGTACGTCGCCTGGCGGGCGGAGGAGCGTAAGCCCTCCGTCACGTGCCGCAGTTGCACCACCACGCTGACCAGCCCGACCAGTGCCACCGTGCTGCCTATCACCGCGGCGAAGGCTTCTGCTTTATCCGTCCACTGCACAGCGAATCCCCATCCTGCCCGGGTCATGCGCTGCTCATGACTTGTCGCAGACCCAACGGACCTCAAATGTCCCTGGGGGCGACTCGTCCTGCCAAGGCACCCGCGAACAGCGCATCCAGAGGCTCAACTATCAAGCAAGCAAGGGGGAGTTGAGAAGAAGCAAAATGGGCGAGCGCGGGTGGATGCCACGCCTGTGGCAGGAGACGCGCCGTCTCCTGCCACAGGGGCTTGAGGTCAGGCCGTTGCCGGGACTGGCTCTGCGGCCTCGGACGATGCTGCATCCGCCGTGTTCCTGGCGTCGGTCGCGGGCGACACGATGGGGCTGTAGAAGACGCTGCCCTGCTGGCGGGCGCGCTCGGCGAGGCCCTTGGCCACTAGCGACTCCAAGGTGTTACGGACCACGGGGGCGCTCGGCGTGGCGCGATCGGGGTGCTGCTTGCCCAGGGCATCGACGAACTCGCTGACCATGCGTGGTTCGCTGCTCGCCGCCAGTATGTTCACGACCAGGCTGCGCAGTGTCGGCTCCTTGCTCGACCGTGAGCTGCCGGGCTTCGGCTTCCCGCCGTCCTTGGGAGACGTCTTCTTCTTCCCGGCATTGCGGGCCTCCGGCTCACCGGCCGGCTTCTTCCGCCCGCGCGGACGGGGCACTGGCTGGGCCGCGGGCGTCACCTCCGGCTCGTCGGCCTCAACGCCGGGAGACGTTTCACCGGCCGGTTGCTCCGGCGCAGCCGCGCCTTGCGCACCGGCCACCGTTCCCTGCAGTTGGGTCAGCCACGCCGACTCCTGTTCGAGCTGAGTCAGCCGGCTCTGAAGTTCCGCCAACTGCACGCGGACTTTTTCCTGCTCGTTGGCGTTGTTGTCCAGGTCCTCTGCGAGACGCGTCGCATACCGGTCCTGAATGGTGTTGTTGGACACGACAGCCGCTTCCTCGAGTATCGGGTGTTGCTGCCGGATAGTACCTACCCGAGAGTCAAGATGCGTTGTTGTCGTATGCGAACACCCCATATCGGAGCCTCCCAGGGCAGCCTTGTTGTGCCCCTGCGGAGCGGTATGGAGGGCATTGATCAGTGTGGGCAGCGTCGTTGGAACAGCAGCTTCTTGCCGCCTTTCCCTGCCCTCCCTCGCTGAGCTGGTGGCTTGAAGTCGGATGGGAATGGCGCTAGTGGGCCCGAGGCGTCACCGGAAGAGAAACGGCCCGGTGACGGGCTGAGTCGATTTCGGATGCCCTGATCTGGACGGGCGTCGCGCCCGGGCGAAAGCGGGCACTGAAAACACGCGGGCATCCAGGAGATCGGCCGGGCACATACGCAGAACCGCATCCCCGGACTACACAGCACAAGCCTTCCCATCAGGGAAGTCGGCCCTGTCTCGAAGCCGTGGTCAGCACAGTCTTCCCTGGGATAGCCCGGGACTGGGATGGGGAGAGGAGCGTGAGGGGCGCGGAGCTGGTGCCGGGAGAGGGGGGCGGGTCATGGTTGTGGTCTGGGTGGTGGTGGCGTTAGCCGCTGTGGTTGCAGCTGTAGTGGTGGCCGGGCTGGTGCGGGCGGGCCGCCGGGAGGCTGCTGCCGAACGGATCCGGCTGACGGAGCAGGCCCGGCTGCAGGCCGTGCGGTCTTTGGATGCTGTCTGGGGGATGAACGACCAGGAATTTGAAGAGTACGTGGCCATGCTGTGCCGCCGGGACGGCTGCACCCACGTCCGGCGGGTCGGCGGTGCCGGTGACCTGGGCGCCGATGTCATCGGCTACCTGCCCGATGGCCGGAAACTCGTGATCCAGTGCAAGCGCTACGCCCGGCACCGTTCGGTCGGCAGCCGCGACATCCAGACGTTCAACGGGACGGCTCGAGCGGAGCACGGGGCAGACGTGCCGGTCTTCGTTGCTTCCTGCAAGTACACCCAGCCAGCCCGAGAGTTTGCAGCCAAGCAGCAGTTGACGCTCATCGACATTGACCTACTGGGCTTCTGGAACAGCGGGACTCCTTTGACGTCGTTTCTCAGTCTGGACATCAACCGCTCCGGTACCAACCGAAAGCTTCATCCAGAACTGTGACCGTGCCGGCGCAGATGCGGGCGAGGCCGGAACGCTGGTTGGCCACGCGGATGCCACGACGCCTGGACGGCGCCGGATCGTCCGGCACCGCCCGACCCGTCGGGCGGGAGAAAGGGCTCGGAGCTAGATTGTGCAGGATTCGATCGACGTGGCCTCGCCGTAGGTCTCTATGGACGCGTCATCGTCGGTCTTGGGCCAGACGATGATGTAGCGGCCGTAGGGCCAGGTGGCCGGCTCAGTCTGGAGGCGGTGGAAGAGGACCTGGCAGGCGTGGGCGCGTGCGGTGCGAGTGAAGGAGGCGACGTCCGCGTCGGTCCAGTCGGGAGCGAGGTTCGAGGCCACGTAGACCGTCTGCTTGGGGCCGTTGAACGTGACGAAGATGTTGGCTTGCGGTCCCCATTGGTCCAGTTCCCGCTCGGTGCGGCTGGTGATCTCCCGGGCGACGGCCTGCTCGTCCTCGGTGACGGCGTCGCGGGCGGCGAGCCAGTCGTCGATGATGGGCTGGGATTCGTCCGTCACGGTGTAGGCGGGCCGGGGTCGGGCGGTGGTGGAAGCTGCCAGTGCGGTGGGGGTCTCACTCGTGGAGGCTGCAAGGTCCGCGGCCGTCACTGAGGGCGTGGCGGTGTGGCTCGGAGATGCGCTGGAGGGCGCAGCCACCTTCTCGTGGGATGCCGAGACAGTTGGCGTGGTCGTGACGGCAGCCGAAGCGTAGAAGGGGTGGGGGCTGAGGGCGGCGTACGCGCCGCCAGAGGTGAGAGCGAAGGCGCTTACTCCGGCGGTGGCCATCAGGACCAGGCGGCGATGGGACCGGCGTCGCTGAGCGAGTGTCCATGCCGGATCGTCGACGGTGGGCATGTCCCAGTGCGCGGCAACAAGATCAGCGACGAGGGTGTCCGGGTGCTGACTGTCAGGGGCCAGAACATGAGTGGCCTGGGCGGCGAGCAGGGCCGTGCACTGCTCGGCCAGATCACCCGCCGTCGGACGGTCCTGGGGACCCTTGGCAAGAGCCCGCCCGACCAGGGACCGCAGATCTGACGGTATGCCGTCCAGGTCGGGATCCTCGGACAACACCCGGAAAGCAACGACGTCGGCACCACCGACACCGAAGGGCAGACGCCCGGTCGCGGCAAAGGCGACCAGGGCACCCCAAGCGAACACGTCCGCAGCGCTGCCACTGACCCCGGTGCGGTACTGCTCCGGGCTGATCCAGCCGGGCGTACCAGTCATGACACCGGTGCGGGTGACGGCGGTGCCGTCGAGCGCGTGAGCGATACCGAAGTCGAGAACCCGCGGGCCAGCGTCGGTGAGGATGACGTTCGCGGGCTTCACATCACGGTGGACGACCCCGGCCTGGTGCACCGCCGACAGCCCAGCCGCAGTGCCCGCGGCCAGTGCATACAGCCGCGCCCCGGTGAGGGGGCCGGCCACGCTGATGTGCTGGTCGAGAGAGGGGCCAGGTGTGTACGGGGTCGCCAGCCACGGAGTGCTCGCGTCGGGGTCGGCATCCAGCAGGGGCACCAGGCACGGCCCGGTCACGCGTCTGGACAGGTCTACCTCGCGTCTGAATCTGGACCGGAATTCGTCATTGCCGGCGTAGGAGGCATGGATGACCTTCACCGCAACGCGGTGACCGTCCGGGTCGAGCGCTGCGTAGACGACACCCATGCCGCCGGCGCCGAGCCGGCCGATGATCCGGTAGCGGCCTATCCGGGTAGCGTCCCCAACCTGGGCAGGACCTATACGCGACGACACGAAAACCTCCAAAATGATCACAAAGCGCCGGGTGTCACCAAAGAGGCTGACCCGCGAGGGCGACGCCGATCTTAGGAGCCAGGGACTTGCCCTCCACCGGCGGGACGGCCGGGGGCGGTCAAAGCATTCGCGGGCTTTGAAACCAGTGGCCAAAGGGAGTGCAGTCCATGCTGACTGCCTGCCCGCGCCATCCCATCGATCTGCAACTGCACCTGGCCTATGGAGCGGATCAGCCATTCGTCGGATGTCCGCTCCGAGCCCCTATCGCACTGGCGATGGCCGGCGGTCACGTGGGCGGCTCCGCCCGGCAGGGCGCGGCGGGAAGCAAGCCATCACCGGCTCGCCGGCTACTACGGCGAACGCGTCACCGCCAACTGACAGTCACCAACACCCGGCCACCCGCAAAGATCCGGACACTCCCGCGGGCACCTGTCGCTGGCACGTCTACGAGTCACTGATACGGTGCCTGACCAGCATGGATGAGGTGTTTGGCAAGCGAACGCACTGATTGACGCGGACATCGGCGGTTACGGCGTCTGGTCCTGATCGACGATTCTGCCCACAGCGTTGCTCACTTCACGCACGAATGGCTCGATACCCCGTCTGCCGAACCCGCGACCTGCCACCGACCCGCCCCCCGCCCGGGGCATCCGCACAGAAATCTACGAAGACGGCCGCCGCTACCTGATCGCCGCCGACCCCACCGCAGCACACCGCCTCGACCTGACCTTGATGATCTGCAGCCTCCAAGGCGAAGTGCTCGGGGAACTGACCGGAGAATGCTCCCCAGAAGACCTGACACTGAGCTTGCTCCGCTTTGACGGACACGTTCGGTGTGTTGATCAAGCTGCGAGGGCGGCCTCGAACTCGGCGGGACTGCGGTAGCCGAGGCTGCTGTGGAGCCTACGTATGTTGTACCAGCCCTCGATCCACTCGAAGATTGCGGAGTGGGCTGCCGCCCGGCTGGGCCAGGACCGGTCGTCGATCAACTCGCGCTTGATGGTTGCGAAGAACGACTCGGCGAGGGCGTTGTCCCAGCACTGGCCGGTGCGGCCGACCGACAGGTTGATGCCCAACTCGCTTGCGAGAGTGGCGAAATCGCGGCTGGTGTACTGGCATCCGCGGTCCGAGTGAAAGATCACCGGACCCCCGGGTCGGCGGCTGCGGCAGGCTGCTCGCAGGGCCTCGGCGACCAGTTCGGTGCGCAGGTGGTCGGCGGTGGCCCAGCCCACCACGCGCCGGGAGGCGATGTCGATCACGGTGGCCAGGTAGAGCCAGCCCTCTTCGGTCGGGATGTAGGTGACGTCGCCGCACCAGCGCACATCGAGTTTGGCAGGGTTGGGCTGGAAGTCGCGCAGGACGAGGTCGGGCCGCACGGCCGCGCGCGGGTCGGGGATGGTGGTGCGCTGGCGTCGTCGGCGGTGTTGCCCCTGAAGGCCGCGTTGGCGCATGAGGCGGGCAACGCGACGCCGGCCGCACCGCTCGCCCTCGCGCTGGAGGGCGGCGTGGATGCGCGGGGCGCCGTAGCTGCCGCGTGAGACTGCGTGGACCTCGGTGATCTTCTCGGTCAGCTCGGCGTCGCGGACCGCGCGGGGCCCCGGAGCGTCGGTGCGGCGGGCGTAGAAGGCGGCACGGGAGACCTGCAGCAGCTCACAGGCGCGCTTGACGCTGTGGCCGCCCTGCTTCTCCGCCTCGATGAACGGGTCCACCGTCACCGGGTCTCCTTCGCGAAGAAAGCCGTGGCACGCTTGAGGATCTCCACGTCCTCGCGCAGGCGGCGGTTCTCCCGCCGCAGGCGGGCCAGCTCTTCTCGTTCGTCGCTGGTCAGGCCGTCCCGCTCGCCGGTATCGACCTCGGCCTGCTTGACCCAGTCCCGCACCGCGGTCTCGGTCAGGTCGAAGTCCTTGGCGACCTGACCGACCGAGCGGTCACCGCGTCGGCACAGCTCGACGATCTCGGCCTTGAACTCCGGCGTGAACGAGCGGCGAGGACGCGGCTTCTTCTTCCCCATGCTCTCCATGACAGACATCTTCCTTCCGGGGCGCAAACCCCTGATCTCAGGTGTCCGTCAAAGAGGATCAAGCCCACACAACTGGGCAGGCTGCTCACCACCGCCCAGTCACTCACCCAGAACAGCACCCCGTACCCCACCCCAAC